>CANQLS010000017.1 GCA_947624765.1 uncultured Clostridia bacterium | reverse complement strand
GGCTACCCGGATGGCTTAAAAGGTGATGATATTCCAATTTGTGCACAAGTTGTTTCAATAATTGATGTATATGATGCGTTAGTTAGTAAAAGAGTATATAAACCAGCTCTTTCAATTGATGAAGTATATCGTATGATACATGATGGAGAATGTGGAGTTTTTTCTCCAAAAATATTAGAATGCTTTGATATGGCAAGAGCAGAATTAGTTTCAGAAACTGTTGTAGAAGAAGGATAAGAAAAGGGGAATCAGAATGCCAGAGAAGAAAAGTGAAGTTGAGAAAAAAAATAAAAAAATCTTAAAAAAGAATATGATTATGATTTCTTTGTTAGGCATTATATTGGTAGTAATAATAATATTTGCTTTTAAATTGTTAAATACAACAATTACAAGCAGAATTATACAATCCTCTCTTCATCAAATGGAGGAATTATCTGAGCATGATGAAAGGTCAATATTGTCTGGTCTAGAACATAGATGGGTAAATATAGAAGGTGTTGCAACAGAAATGCGTCAAGCTGAATTAAGTACTATTACTGATTTAGAGATGCAACTTAGTATAAAAGCACAATCTATAAAAGCATTAGAACTCATATTAGTTTCAAGCACTGGAGTACAATATAGTAGTAAATTAAGCATTATAGAAGATCCAAACGATTCATTATTTGAATTATGTAAAAATTCTAATCAAAGATTTGTTTGTAGAAAAGATGAAATCGGTTCTGTTGCGGATAAAAGGAAAGAATTATTACTAGTAGGTTCTAAGATAAAACCATTTAAGGTTGAAGGTGTAACATTTGATTATATTGTTTGCTATTATAATATCGATTCACTTACAGATGAGTTAAAAATAGATAGTTATGATGGACTTGGATATAGCAGTGTTGTAGATGCAGATGGTAATTATATTGTTTCTGTAAATCGTTTAATGAATCTTTTTGAAAGAGATAACTTCTATAATATTTTAGAAAAAGCTGATTTGCGCAATGGTATTACTGTAGAGCGAATTCATACCAAGATTGCGAACAACGAAACATTTTCGATAGAATACTTTTTAGAGGGTGAAGAACGTATTATGACATTAACACCAATGGAAGATTTAAATTGGTATTTTGTAATGTCTGTTCCAATATCAGTATTTCAAAATCAAAGTAGTAGTATTTTAAGAATTGTTTCTATCTTAGTTGGAGTTGTATTAGTAACTGCTGGAGGAGTAATCTTTTTAGTATTTAAAGACCGTACGCAACGACATTCAATGAAATTAGAAAAGAAGCATCGTGATGAATTAGAGTCAGCACTTATATTAGCAGAGCAAGCTAATAAAGCTAAGACCACTTTTTTAAATAATATGTCACATGATATTAGAACGCCGATGAATGCGATTATCGGATTTACTGCACTTGCAACCTCTCATATTGATAATAAAGAAAGGGTAAAAGATTATTTAGAAAAAATAACAAAATCATCTAATCACTTACTTTCTTTAATTAATGATGTTTTAGATATGAGTAGAATAGAATCTGGCAAGATGAACATAGAAGATAAAGAAGAAAATTTGGCTGATATTTTGCATGGCATAAAAGATATTATACAAACAGAAATTCATTCAAGGCAATTAGAATTTTTTATTGATGCTATAAATGTTGTAGATGAAGATATTTGGTGTGATAAATTAAGATTAAATCAGATTTTAATTAATTTACTATCAAATGCATTGAAATTTACACCTGCTGGAGGAATGATTTCTTTATGTATTACAGAAAAACCATCTAGTAAAGATGGATATGCGACTTATGAATTTAAAGTAAAAGATACAGGTATTGGTATGAGCCCTGAATTTGTAAAAGTTGTTTTTGAACCGTTCGAGAGAGAAAGAACTTCTACCGTTAGTGGAATTCAGGGAACTGGACTTGGAATGGCAATTACTAAAAATATTGTAGATATGATGGGCGGAAATATTGAAGTAAGTAGCGAAGTTGGAAAAGGAACAGAATTTACAATAACATTAGAATTTAAATTACAATCGAAACAACAAGATGATACAGAATTATTAAATAGTTGGAAAGGATTATCTGCATTAGTTATAGATGACGATATTAATACTTGTGAAAGTTTATCTTCAGACCTAGAGAAATTAGGAATTAGTACATCATATGCTATGGATGGGCATAGAGCATTAGAAAATATAAAACAAAATATGTCGAATGGAAAAATGTATGATATATGTTTTATAGATTTAGCAATGCCAGACATGAACGGTATTGAAACAACACGAAAAATACGAAGTCTTGTTGGAGATAAAATTAAAATTTTTCTTTTCTCTGCATATGATTTTGTAGATATAGAAGAAGATGCGAAAAAGGCTGGCGTTACAGATTTTGCAAGCAAACCATTATTTCTATCAGATATTAAAAGAATTTTAAAGAAAAATTATAGCAACGAAAAGGCAGAAGATAAATCAGATGATAAAAATAGTTTTACTAATAAACGAATTCTTTTGGTAGAAGATAATTTAATGAATCGAGAGATTGCTACAGAATATCTTCAAGATTTCGGATTTGTAATTGAAACTGCAGAAAACGGAAAAGTTGCTTGTGATATATTAGAAAATGCACAAGCTGGATATTATGATTTAGTCTTAATGGATATTCAAATGCCAATTATGGACGGTTATACAGCAACAAAAACTATTAGAAAATTTGCAAACAAAGATATTGCCAATATTCCTATTTTAGCTATGACTGCAAATGCGTTTGATGAAGATAAAAAAGCTGCTAAGGAAGCTGGTATGAATGGTCATTTAGCAAAACCAATTGATGTAGCCGAATTATTAAAAGCATTGAAAGAAATATTTAATTAAAAAAGGAGAATGGTGATGAAAAAATTATTAATTATTTTAACAGTTAGCCTACTAATCGTATTTTCGTTTGCGGGGTGTGAAAAGGAAGAAGAAAAACTTAATATAGTGCTTAATGTTAAAACACCAGCGTTACAAATGAATGCTCTAACAAACGATGAAATCGTTGATTCTTATACATTCCTAAAAAGCATTGCGACTTTATTTGAAGAGCGATATGACAAAGCTAATGTAACTGTTAATGTTATGCAATTTGAAAAATCAAAGGAGAATAGAGAAATTTTAGAATCATTTAATACTCCTAGAGCAACAGATGTATTGTATGAAGAATTTTTCAATATGTCTACTTATATACATTCTGGTAAAGTAGTTCCGCTAGATGATATAATTACAGATGAGATAAGAAATGATATTGACGATAGCTATTGGGAAAATGGTATGTTAAATGGTAAAACTTATATGATACCATATTTAGGAATGCAAAATACATTGTGCTATAACAAAGATTTATTTAGACAAGTTGGATTAGATAAATATATTGCAGATGAAGATATTATTCAAAATTGGACTTTGGATGAATGGGACGAAATATTATCTACATTAAAAGCAAAGCTACCGAAAAATGTTTATCCAATGATGATGTATGCTGCTAATAGTATGGGTGATACACATATTATTACTCTTTTGCGTAGTCATGGTAGTAAATTCTTTGATGAAAATGGAAGGATACATATTAATACACCAGAAGGAATTGCAGCAATTCAATGGTTAATGGATTATAATGAAAAAGGATATTTTCCTACAAATGCTGAAACTTTAGAAATAGATGATTGCGGAGAATTATTTTATAATAAACAATTAGCTATTCATATCAATAATGTTGCTTTAGATGCAACACTTAGAAAATGTGGATTTGATTATGGACATGTAAATTTCCCATCTATAGATGGCGATGGATTTAATTCAACGTTCATGAATGGATTTGAAGTTTTTGATAATGATGATGCCGAAAAACTTGCAGTAGCAAAAGATTTCGTTAAATTTGTATATGAAACTGAAGAACTATTAGACTATTCAGCTGGTTCTATTCCAGTTAGTAATCGTGTAGCAAAAAAATTTGCAAACGAATTAGTTTCAAGACAAAAATATATAGATAATAGTAAAAACGGTTGGAATTTTACAGCTAATAATCCTGCATGGAGAGATGTAAGAGCGGTATTTTATCCAAATATAAGTGATTTATTAGAAGGCGAAATGACGGCAGAAGAAATTGCAATACAAATAGAGGAAACGTGTAATGCAGCTATTGAAAAAGGATATGCTGAAAGTGTGCTACATGATTAAGAAAGGAAGATTAATAATTGAAATTTATTTTTGTATCTGATATTCATGGAAATGTAGATGGATTAGAGAGAGTAATAGAAATATTAAAAAATGAGCAAGCAGATAGATTAATTATTTTAGGAGATACTGCAAACTCTTATGATGAAATAGAAAATGAAAAGATATGTGATATTTTAAATTCTATAAAAGATAAAGTAGAAGTTATAAGAGGAAATTGCGATACGATCAGTTTTGAAGATAAACTCGAATTTGAAATATTTGATGATGATGTTTTATATGTAAATGGAAAAAGTATAGCAATTACACATGGACATCGTTATCATAATAGAGAATTTAATGAAGATATTTTCATTCAAGGTCATACACATATTCCAGTTCTCAGAAAGGAAAATAAAATGATTTTTGCAAATCCAGGTTCCATTACAAGACCTAGAGGAAGCGATTTGAAATGTTATTTATTATTGAACGAGCAAGAAATTATTTTAAAAACATTAGATGGGAAAATAGTAAATAAAATAGAATTTTAGTAAGTAAAAGATTTATAATTTAATACACTAAAACAAAGCATACCTATAGTGATATGAATGCAGCACCAACACCAAAATTTGGCCCTTCAGCTCTTCGAGAATGTACCTTGTTTGCATTGCATACACTGCAAATATTGCAATCAACAATATTTGTAAACGGTATGCCTTTTTCTTGCAATAAAATTTTATTGATTAAAGTTGTATCAATATAATATTTTTGTTTTCCATCTTTAATATTTCCTTTTGACATGATTTGAGAAAATTCTTTCATATAAGAAAAATTTTCATAACAAAGTTTAGCTACATCTTCATCTACTTCAAAATGACACTTGCGAATACTAGGGCAAAAACAACAAATAATATTTTCAGGATTAGAATTAAAATTTTGTTCCATTTTTGAAATAGCATTTGATGCAATTCTTGAAAATGTACTACGCCAACCTGCATGAATATTTCCAATTATTTTTTTATCAGTATCATAAAGTAAAATTAAATTACAATCGGCGTTAGTTGTCATTAATGTAATATTAGATTTATTTGTTAATAAACCATCTGTACTTAAAAATCTTCTTCCACTTAATTCGGGTTCTTCATCTGAATTACTTAGATTAACTGTTTTTACCTCACTGCCATGTCTCATATCTGGCTTTATTATGCGATTATAATCAAAATTGATAGCATTAGAAACTATTCTTAAATTATCTTTAACCATTTCTATATTTTCAGAAATTCTAAAATTAATATTATGCGTTTTTAAAATATAAGCATGTTTTACATTAGGATAATTTAACAATTTCTTGAATTGTATATATTCTAATTTATCTGTAATTATATGGGCTATATTTTCATTTTCAAATTTTGGTAGCATTATTATCACCAGCCTTTTCATAATACATTCCTTGCCATAAGTTTTCGCTTTCTAGTTTTTTATCAATACCATTAATAATCCATTTTTTGTGCAAATTCCAATCAGGAGCAAGTAAGAAATCTTTTGGTGCATCTCCAGAAATTCTGTGTAAAACAATATCAGGTCTTAAGTGAGTAATAATATAACTTAAAGTATTCAAATAATAGTCTAAAGTTATTGGAGTATATTCACCATTTTCATACATTTGTGCTAGCTTTGTATTCTTCACAACGTAACAAGAATGAACCTTTAATCCTTTGATAGGAAGAGAATTTAAAAATAAAACAGTATCTTGAATTGATTTTTCATCCTCATTAGGTAATCCTACAATAATATGCGCAATAACATCAATATTATATTGATTTAATAGAAGAACTGCTTTTTGAAATTGATTATTCGTATATTTGCGATGTATAATTTTTCCTATTTCTTCATTTGCTGTTTGTAATCCTAACTCCACCCAAACGGAATATTTAGGCATATAACTATTTAATAATTTTGCAATATCCTCATTAATGCAATCTGGCCTAGTTGCAATAGCTAAGCCTATAATTTTATCATCAATTAATGCTGCATCATATTTTTGTTTTAAATTTTCTACCGTATCATAGGTATTAGTGTAATTTTGAAAATATGCAATAAATTTATTAGCACGCTTACCACGATAACTTAGAAGATGATTTTTTACTTGCATAGAAATACTTTCTGTATTTTTTAAATGTTCTCCAGAACCTCTCTCACTGCAAAAAATACACCCTCCTGTATCGAGCGTTCCATCACGGTTAGGACAAGTAAAACCACCATCAATTCCTATTTTTAAGACTCTTTCTCCAAATTTATCTTTTAAATATTCGTTTAATTTTATATATCTTCTCATAATACTAGGATTATAGCACAAAAAATAGTTTAACTCAATAATCATAATTATCGATAATTTGGATTTGCAACTAAAATGCAGTATAATAAAAAGTGGTAAAATAATAAATGTATATAAAATGTTAATATTTAATTCTTTAATGGTAAAAAGGGTAATTTAAAGGAGAGAGTAGATGTGAAAAGAGAAAAACGAAAGAAAAATAATTTTCCATCTAAGAGTAAAGTAGAATTAATAGCCGAATGTATTGAAGACAAATCTCTCAAGAACACAGTAAAAGCGTGTAATGAATATGGTGTTAGAGTTGCCGGCTTTTTTCCAAGTTTTGATTTCTTTGAAACATCATATATTACACTTAAAATTTTGAGAGGAAATGAAAAAAGAATTTTTAATATTTTACAAAATTTAGAAGCTAAAAGAAATATTAATGTTGAGTTTCTTTCATATGGCGATAAAAATGTGGAGACTGTGAAAATATTTGCGAATTGGTGGCATAAGAAAGAAGTATTTAAAATTATACAAGAAGCGGTAAAGAAAAAATGTGATTTATCAAAATTAAGTGATGTATTAAAAGAAATTTATAATATGCATAAATTATTAACTAAAGAAGATATATCACACCGCATTCATTATGCCAAGAGAGAAATTATATATTATTTTAGTATAAGTAATCTTCATTCTTATTTTTCTTTTGGCTTAAATCGTGTGAAAGATATTTTTAAAAATACACTCGGTGAAAGAATTGATAAAAATGGTGATTGGCAATATGAATATTCATTTCATTTTGGAAAAAGTATGTTAATGAAATTGAAAACTTTAAATCAAAAATTAGAAAATGAATTTAAATGGCAATCAAATGAATTGGAAGCACTTTCAGCTAGATATAGAAAGAACCCAAATGAAGAAGATACAGATATGTTTAAAAGATTAGCTAAAATAAGAGATGAGCATGAGGTTAGATAATAATTATATAAAAAAGGTGTCTTGCAATATTGCAGGACATCTTTTCATATTATAAATTTTAAATCATATAAATTGAATGAGGGGAATGATAGAAATGAAACATACATTATTTGATTTAAAGGTAGGAGAAAAGGCTAAAGTGATTAGTATCGATATTAAAGATAAGGCTAAAAAACGTCATTTGTTAGAAATGGGATTAACAAGAGGTGTGGAAGTTAAGGTAAAGAAGATTGCACCAATGGGAGATCCAATAGATATTGAACTTCGAGGATATGAGCTTTGTATAAGTAAAGATGATTTAATACATATTAGTGTGGAATTAATTAGCAGTTGAAAGGACTGGTAAAGATGAAGATTGCTTTAATAGGAAATCAAAATAGTGGTAAAACAACTTTATTTAATTTATTAACAGGAATGCAACAGAAAGTTGGCAATTGGCCTGGAGTTACAATTGAGAAAAAAGTTGGCATAATAAGAGGAACAAAACATGAATTAATTGACCTTCCAGGAATTTATTCTCTTAGCCCATACACTGCAGAAGAAAGAATTTCAAAAGAATTTATTTTAAAAGAAAAACCAGATTTAATTATTAATATTGTAGATGCGACCAATCTTGAAAGAAATCTTTATCTTACTAGCGAGTTATTAGAATTAGATATTCCGATTATCATTGCGTTAAACATGATAGATTTGCTTGAGAAAAAAGGAATAAAAATAAATGATAGAAAATTATCAGAACAGTTAGGCACCGAAGTATATAGAATATCAGCAAGAAAAGGAACAGGAATTAAAAATTTATTATCTGGCATTTATACAATTGATGTTAAAGTCAGAAAGCATATTTTTCACAAAGAATTAGAAGAAAAGATAAGCAGAGTACAGGATTCATATTTTCAAGGCCAAAAAAATAAAAGATTTCTTGCTATTAAATTATTAGAAGAATGTGATGAGAACGAAAATAGAGAAGTTTCATTAATAAGAAAACAAATAGAAAAAGAATATGGTGAAGATATTGATGAAATTATTGCAACGCAACGATACGAATATTTGGATTCGATTATGCAAAATACACTAATTAAGAAGAAAAGAAATAGCATAACAGATATTTTAGATGCTATATTTTTAAATAAATATTTGGCTTTTCCTATTTTTGCATTTATCATGTGCTTTATATATTATATTTCTGTTGGGGTTGTTGGGAATATAGCAGTTGATTTTGTAGCTAATATAATTTCAGAATTAAAATTAATATTACAAAATATATTTTATGCAAGCAATGTTTCAGCATGGATAAACAGCTTAGTTATAGATGGTATTGTGGAAGGCGTAGGAACGGTATGTGAATTTGTTCCACAATTAGCAATTTTATTTTTGTGTATATCGTTTTTAGAATCTAGTGGATATATGTCGCGTATAGCGTTTTTGCTAGACAAATCATTTAGAAAATTGGGCTTAAATGGTAAATCACTAATTCCTTTTATTGTAGGCAGTGGATGTAGTGTGCCAGGTATAATGGCAACTAGAATTATTGAAAGAAATGAAGAACGAGAAAAAACTATTATATTTACTCCATTTATTCCTTGCAGTGCAAAACTACCAATGATTGCTTTGTTTTCTGGGTACTTTTTTCCTGATAATGCAGGATTAGTTTCAGCATCGTTTTATTTTTTATCAATTATAATTATTATAATTAGTGCACTAATCATGAAAAAAGATTATAGAAAAAATAGTTATATATCTGAATTGCCAGACTATCAATTCCCGAGTTTGAAATACATATTAAAAGATGTAATAGATAAAGTAACAGCTTTCTTAAAACGTGCAGGTAGTGTTATTTTAATATGTTCAATTGTGATATGGTTTTTATTATCATTTTCACCAAGTTTAAAGTATGACGTAGATATAGAAGAAAGTATATTAGCGCAAATTGGAAAATGCATTTCTTGGATATTTTATCCGATTTTAGGTGAAAACAGTTGGGGTGCATCTGTATCGATATTGCAAGGGTTGATAGCGAAAGAACAAGTCATATCTTCAATGTCAATTATTGCTGGATTAGGAGGAGAAATAGAAAATATGTTTTCAAATGGTGGTGCATTTAGTTTCTTTAATTATGCATCAGCGTATGCTTTCGTAGCTTTTAATTTATTTAGTGCGCCATGCTTTGCTGCGATTACTGCAATGGGAAAAGAACTCGGAAGTAAAAGAAAATTAATTGGAGCATTGTTGTTTCAAACATTAATTGCATATGGTATTGCATTTATAATTTTTCAAGTTGGAAGTAGAGTGATATAATGATAATGGATATTTTGCTTCTTGGAATTATTTTATATAGCATTCAAAAAAGTATAAAATATTTAAGGAAAGGAAAATGTAAAACTTGTATATATTATTGCGATGGAAAATGTAACGCCGAATTAAAAAACGAAAAGCTTAGGAGGAAAGTTCCTCCCAAGCTTCATAAAGAGAATTAATTTCTTTTGTTATTGCATCAATCTTTTCGCTAATTTCCATTGCTTTTAAATAATCTGTTGCAAATTCTGGCGATAAACTTTGCGTTTCTAGCTGTTTTTTAATTTCTTCTTTTTCTTCAATTAATTTTTCTAATTTTTGAATTTGATTTTGTTGTTTCCTCTTTTGAGATTCTAATTGCTTTTTTTCTTGATATGACGTGTTTTTAATCTTATCTTTTTTCTCCTTTGCAGATTCTATATAATTTTCTATATAAAAATCATAATTCCCTTGGAATAAAATCGCTTCACTTGGAGTTAAACGATATAGTTTGGCAGCTAATTTATTAATAAAATAACGGTCATGTGATACTGCAAAAATAGTACCATCATATTCTAAAAGAGCATTTTCTAATGCTTCTCTTGAAGCTATGTCTAAATGGTTTGTAGGTTCATCTAAGATAAGAAAATTAGCTTCTGATAACATCATAAGAAGTAAAGAAATTCTAGCACGTTCACCTCCACTTAATGAAGATATAATTTTAAATACATCTTCTCCTTTAAATAAAAATATTGCTAGTGCATTTCTTATTTCTGTTTGAGTTAGCTTAGGAAAAGACTCCCATACAAAATCTAAAATAGATTTGTTTAATGAAAACCAATCTTCATTAGTTTGGTGATAATATGCAACTTTCATATTACTGCCTATTTTGCAAGAACCACTATTTGCTGGAAATATTCCTTCTATTATTTTCAATATCGTAGTTTTTCCACATCCATTTGGACCAATTAGAAAAACGCGTTCTTTTTTAAATACATCAATAGAAATGTTTTCGAATAATTTTTTGTTTTCAAAAGATTTTGATAGATTATGTATGGATAAAACCTCTTGATTTCCACCAGCAATTGTTTTGAAGTGAAAAGATAATTGCTCTAATTCCTTTTCTGGTACAGTCATGTTGCTTTCCAAACGGTCAATCATCTTTTGCTTGTTACGAATAATTTTATAATTCTTTTCCATACTCCAAGTTTTTTGTTGCTCAATAACTTCTTCGATACGATGAATTTCTTTTTGTGTATTTTCATATTTTTTTAAAATGCTCTTTTGAGACTCTTGTTTTAATAAGATATATTTTGAATAATTTCCAGAATAGGTAGTAAGGTGTTTATTTTCTAGTTCAAATGTTTCTGTTGTAACTTTATCTAAAAAATAACGGTCGTGCGATATTACAATAAAACTTCCTTTATAATTTAATAAAAAATTCTCTAACCATTCTAATGATGGAATATCTAAGTTATTTGTAGGTTCGTCTAAAAGTAACAAATTACAATCACTTAATAACATTTTGGCAAGTGCTAATTTCGTTTTTTGGCCTCCGCTTAATGATAAAACAGATAATGACAAATCTTCTTCCGCAAAACCTAAACCTATTAATGTAGAGCTCGCAATGCTACGGAATGTGTAACCTCCGTTTTTTTCATAAAATAACGAAAGTTCATGTTGCCTATTAACTAATTGTGATAAATTAGCTGGTGATGAAGAAATTTGTTCATTTAATATTTTTAATTCGTTTTCAATTTTCAATAATTGTTCAAAAACAGTTAGTAATTCTTCTAATACTGTATTACAAGAATTTAAAAAAGAAAATTGGTCAACATAGCCTATTTTAGTAACTTTAGATTGAATTATACTTCCAGAATCATAATCTAAAGAGCCATTAATTATTTTAAAAAGTGTTGTCTTACCAGAACCATTAGCTCCAACTAAGCCAATCTTATGAGAATTTTCAATTTGAAAAGATATATGTTCTAAAATACTGTTTGCTCCGAAACTTTTAGAAACATCGCTAATACTTAGTAAAGCCATTTATCTATTTTCCTCCCTTTTTAAATTAAAGTATATATTAATATAAATGATATGTAAAGAGAAGCTTTTGCTTTTTTCCGTAGGCATATGGCCTGCTTTTGTCTTAAGGGCTATTATTTAAAGCAAAAATTTTTAAAATTTTCTTTTCTGCGGAAGCAGTATTTTCAAGGGATTGAGCCGATTTTCCAATTGAAAAATGTTGAAAAAAGTATTAAAATTGATAAGAAGAAGAGGTGATAAATGTGAAGAAAATATTTCTTATTACCATGTTAATATTTATCATTTTTCCTAGTAGTTTGTTAGCAGCTGGGAGAGTTAGCTTAGGCTTTCTATATAATTCATCAGACTCTTTAGAATTAGTTGAGAGAACAAATGGAGGCATTAATGAAGTTGCACCAACATATTTTACTATAGATAGCAAAGGAAATTTAATTATATCTCATTTAGATGAAGAATTTATCCAAAATGTAAAACAAGATGGAGTTACAGTTACACCTTTTCTAAGTAATAATTGGAGTAGGAGTAAAGGAAGAGCTGCACTTAAAAATAAAGAAAATTTAACAAATCAAATTGTGGAAGCAATAGAAAAATATAATTTAGATGGAGTAAATATTGATATTGAAAATTTAACATCGAGCGATAGAGATGAATTCTCTGCATTTATACGATTACTAAAAGAAAAATTATCGCCAGACAGTAAATTAACTGTATCAGTTGCTGCAAATCCTTATGCATTAGAAACTGGTTGGCAGGGTTCTTATGATTATATGGCATTAGGAGAAGTTGCAGACTATTTATTTGTAATGGCTTATGATGAACATTCATATGGCGGTGGAGCAGGAGCCGTTGCTAGTGCGAATTTTGTAGAGCAATCTATTCAATATGCATTGCAACAAGTAGATAAGAGTAAAATTGTAATTGGTATTCCTCTTTATGGAAGATTTTGGAGAGATGGCAGTGATGTTGGCGGAGATGCAATTGTTATTGGAGATGTTCCAAGAATTGTTTCAAAATTAAATGCAGAAGTTAGTTATTTAGAAGAAGAGCAAACCGCTTATGCAACATTTTCAGTACCAGAAGGTTATAAAATTAAAGTAAACGGAGTTGAACTAGCTGCAGGAAATTATAAAATGTGGTATGAAAATGAGGAAAGTATAAAATACAAATTACATTTAGTAAATCAATATAATTTAGGTGGTGCAGGAGTTTGGGCACTTGGTCAAGAAAGTGTTAGCGTGTGGGAATATTATGAGCCTGCTTTAAATGAAGCATTTGTAGAAGAAGAAATTATTAATACACATGAAAATTATAGTAGTATGCAAGCAGTAGTATTGATGTGGAAAATTAAATTAGATATAGATAAGCCAAATGAACTAATAGCCAAAAATGATATCACTCAGATTAAACGTAAAGAAATGATAAGAGAACTTCCAGCAAAGAGAGCAGACGTTATATTTTTATACGAAGAATATGAACCAATAATAGAAAATAAAGAAGTAAAAAAAGTTTCTGTGGAAATGAAACGTAAGAAAGTAGAATGGTATAATGTAAAGAAAATAACGGCGTGAATTAGAAATACTAAAAAATACTTAGGACATAAATTTTGAGATATAAAATTTATGTCCTATTTAATTGCTATAGAACAATAATTCTATCTTAAATAATGCTCTATATGTATGGATGGATAAGTGTAGCGAGGGTGTCCTAAAATAGAACACAGAAAGCAAAAATTCCAGTGAGAAATCGCTGGAATTTTTGTATATAAAAATTTG
>CANQLS010000016.1 GCA_947624765.1 uncultured Clostridia bacterium | reverse complement strand
TCAAAGAAAAGATATTTATCAATGTTATGCAAAATGGTTAGTTGAAAGAGGACTAGCTTATCCTTGTTTTTGCACTGCTGAAGAGTTAGATGCAATTAGAGAAAAACAAGAAAGATTAAAAGTTGTGCCAGGATATTATGGCGAATTTGCAGTTTGTAGAAGACTAAGTGAACAACAAATGATTGAAAGAGTAAAAAATGGAGAACCATATATAATCCGTTTAAAATCTCCAGGTAGCATGAGTAAGAAGATTAAATTTAAAGATATGATTAGAGGCAATATTGAATTTCCTGAAAATGTGCAAGATATTGTTATTATTAAATCTGATGGACTTCCTACTTATCATTTTGCACATGCTGTAGATGACCATTTGATGAGAACTACTCATGTAATACGTGGCGAAGAATGGATTTCTTCTATACCAATTCATGTTCAATTGTTTGAAGTATTAGGCTTTGAAATGCCACAATATATTCACACTCCAACAATTATGAAAGATGATAATGGAAGTAAACGAAAAATCAGTAAGAGAAAAGATCCAGAAGCTTCGGCATCATATTATAAAGAAAATGGATATCCAAAAGAAGCAGTTATTGAATATTTGATGAATATTTTAAATTCTAATTTTGAAACATGGAGAAAGCAAAATCCACTTGCTCCGCTTTCTGAATTTAAAGTAGATCCACATAAAATTAGTTCGAGTGGGGCATTATTTGATTTAATAAAGTTAAATGATGTTTCTAAAAACACAATTGCATTTTTCTCTGCTGAAAGAATTTATAATGAGGGCTTATCATGGGCAAAAGAATTTGATACAGATTTAGCTAACTACATGGAAAAATATAAAGACTTTACAATTGCTATTTTTAATATCGAAAGAACAGGTCCAAAAGTAAGAAAGGATATAGCTAAGTGGTCTGATTTAAGAGAGAATTTAGAATATTTGTATGATGAAATTTTCTTTGAAAAGCCACATGAAGATGAATGGCAAGCAATTACAGATTTAGATGAAATCAGAAATATTTTATCTGAATATTTAAAAGTATATGATGAAAATGATGATAAAGACACATGGTTTGCTAAAATGAAGGATGTTGCTGAAAAATTTGGTTATGCTAGAGAAGTAAAGGAATATAAAGCAAATCCAGAAAATTATAAAGGACACGTTGGAGATATTAGTACAGTAGTACGAGTAGCTGTAACAGGCAGAAGAAATACACCAGATTTATATGAGATTTTGAAAAATCTTGGAAGAGAAAGAGTAGAAAAACGAATTAATAGGATATAGGAGGAGGACAAATGAAAAGTTCTAAGAAAAATAAGGAAGTAAAAAATTTAATAATATATGTTGTGGTTGGTATTATTGTTTTAATTGGAGTTGTGTTATTAGTTTCAAGAGGTAGCTTCAATTCAGCAGATTATACATCAATAAAATTTACAGAAATGTATGATAATACTGCAAATGAGAAAAATGTTTCTCAAAGATTACAATTATTAAATGGTAAAAAAGTAGTACTTTCGGGTTATATGGCAGAGCAAAGCCCAGTTGATGAAACTTTTATATATTTAGTAAGTCAGCCATACGTTGTATGCCCATTCTGCACTATAGGTGATACTACTAAATTAGATGTTATGAATGTTATGATGGCAAACGGAACTGGTATTACATTCCGCACAAATGCAGTTAACATTTATGGTACGCTAGAAGTAGAACCGAAAGTTGATGCTTTTGGATACACTACACAATTTAGAATTCTTGCAGATAGAATAGAGAACTTAGAAGAAAATAGTGAGAATAAAGCAGTTGATAATTATTATAGTGCGTTAAACTCAGAGGGAATGATATTAGATATTCAACAGTTACAAATGAATATTGATAGTTTAACAAATCCAGAAACTATGCAATATTATGGAACAACTGTAGCTGAAATTATTGACGGTATTAAAGCAGATACGATGTGGGACGATATAGATGGTTATGTATCATATATTAAAGAATGTCCAGATATTGTGGCTTCTGTAGAACCAGAAGAAGAAGACTTAAAAGCATTAAATCAAGAATTAATTGATTTATATAATAAAGAAATTAATCTTTTGGAAAGAGTAGCAGTTGTAGTGAAAGAAATTAAAGCATCAAATCAAACAGATGAGGAAAAACAATCATCTTATCAAACATTAACCAGCTTCAAAGATGAAAACTTAGCATTGTTTGATGAGTTTAATAGCTGGAATAACAAGTTAAGAGAATAAGGTTATTAGAAAGATAAATCTTTTCTAATTAATCTGTGCCTTTAAAAAATATTGTAATTAAAAACGAAAAGAGGAATCGTATATGATTAAATTAAAAAATATTAGAATGCAATATGAAGATAATGGTACAAAAATCGAAGCATTAAAATTGAAAGAATTGCAAATAAAAGATGAAAAACATGTAGCTTTTATTGGCTCCTCAGGATGTGGAAAAACAACGTTATTTAATTTGATTTCGGGAATGATTACTCCAACTGAAGGCAGTGTGGAAGTTCAAGATGTAGAATTAACTAGTCTTACAGAGCAGGAAAGAGATTTGTTTCGTGCAAATCATATTGGATATATTTTTCAAGATTTCAATTTGTTTCCTGAATTTACTGTTTTACAAAATGTTGTTTTACCAATGGCTTTTTCTAAGCGATATACAAAAAAAGAAATGAATGAATTAGCCGAAGACATTTTGAAAAAAGTAGGAATGGACGGCAAGCTAAATCAAAAAGTAAAAACATTGTCAGGAGGAGAAAGACAAAGAGTAGCAATTGCTAGAAGCATTGTTAATAAACCAAATGTAATATTAGCTGATGAGCCAACAGGAAATTTAGATTACAAAAATGGTGCAAAAATTATGGAATTAATTAAGCAAATGGCACTTGATGAAAAAGCAACTTTAGTTGTAATTACTCATAATAATTCTCAATTGGATATGTTTGACGAAGTAATTAACATAGAAGAATTAAACGAAGCAATTAAATAGGAGGCGTAATAACAATGATATTTCAATTTGTGAAAACAAATATATTATCAAAAAAATTAAGAAATTTTTTGACTATATTTTCTATTCTTGTTAGTGTTATGTTGATTATTAGTGTAGAAAATTTAACATCACAGTTGAAAAGTAATATAGTTGAAAATGCTGGAACATATGATATTTTAGTCGGTGCACCTGGTAGCAGTACACAACTTGTTTTAAGTACAATGTTCTATTATGATGCTCCAATCGCTAATATTCCTATTTCATATTATGAAAGTTTACAAGGAGATAGTCGTGTAGTTAAAGTAGTGCCTATTGGCATGGGTGATAATTATAATGGATATAAAATTATTGGAACATCATCAGAATTTTTTGATGAAAAATATTCATTAAAAGAGGGCGAATTATTTACACAAACAGGTGAAGTTGTAATCGGCTCTACAGTTGCAAGAATGACAGGACTTAGAATTGGTGATGAATTTTCTGGTATGCATGGATTAACTGAAGGTGGCCATACGCATGGAGATTTTAAATATAAAGTAGTTGGAATTTTAAATCAAACAAGAACACCAAGTGATACTGTTATTTATACTAATATTGAAAGTTTGTGGGAAGTGCATGGACTATCACATGAAGAAGAAGAAGAACATAGCGAGCATGAAGAAAGCATGCACGGAGAAGATACTGAAAATTTAATAACTGCTCTATTAGTAAAAACAACTAGTTTAGCAAATCAAGTAATGGTAACAAATGATTTAAGTAAAAATAATGATATACAAGCAATTAATCCAGCTGCAACACTTCGCCAATTATTAGTAACATTAAATGCAGGAGAAATAATTGTAACATTAGTAGCATATGTATCAATCTTTTTATCAGTTATCGTTTTATTTACTACAATGTTATCAGCTTCAATAGAGCGTAGAAAAGATATATCTATTTTAAGAGCATTAGGAGCTAATAGAAAAACAGTATTTATGACTATTCTATTAGAAACTTTAACAATTGCTATCATTGGAGCATTGCTAGGATTTTTATTAGCACACATTGCAATTGGCATACTAGGTAATATAACTGCCGTTAATTATGGTATTAATATAAGTGGTTTTGCAGTTCAAGTTTCAGAAATATATGTATTAATTGGTGCAGTAATTTTGAGCGTACTTGCAGGGACGATACCGGCGGTTATGGTGTATAAAACTGATGCTACCAGATATCTAAAGTAGAATATTATATTTATTAAAAGAGGGGGAAGCAAGATGTACAAAAAAGTTTCTACAGATTTGAATTTCGTCGAAAGAGAAAAAAATATCATTGAATTTTGGAAGAAAAATGATATTTTCAAGAAGAGCATTAAGGCAAGAGAAGGACATCCTACTTTTATGTTTTATGATGGACCTCCAACTGCGAACGGTAAGCCACATATAGGACATATTGAAACAAGAGTATTTAAAGATGTAGTTCCTAGATTTTGGACTATGAAAGGTTATGAAGTACCAAGAAAAGCAGGTTGGGATACTCACGGACTACCAGTAGAATTAGAAGTTGAAAAACTTTTAGGCATTAATGGTAAACCACAAATTGAAAAATATGGTGTAGAGCCATTTATTAAACAATGTAAAGAAAGTGTATGGAAATATAAACATGAATGGGAGCTTATGAGTGATAGAGTAGGCTTTTGGGCTGACATGGAGCACCCATATGTTACTTATGAAAATGATTACATTGAATCAGTTTGGTGGGCATTAAAAACAATATCTGATAAAGGATTATTATATAAAGGTCATAAAGTTGTACCATATTGTCCAAGATGTGGAACATCGCTTTCTTCTCATGAAGTAGCACAAGGATATAAAGACGTAAAAGAAACATCATGTATTGCAAAATTTAAATTAAAGAAAGAAGATAATACATATATTTTAGCATGGACTACTACTCCTTGGACACTTCCGTCTAACGTTGCTTTATGCGTAAGTCCAAAAGATAAATATGTGCAAGTAAAAGTAGAAGACGGTACTCAATATATCTTAGCTGAAGCATTAGTTAGTAGCGTAATCGAGGGAAGTTATGAAAAAACAAGAGAATGGTTAGGCGAAGAATTATGCGGAGTAGAATATGAGCCATTATATCATTTTGTACAGCCAAAAGAAAAAGCATGGTACGTAGTTGCAGACAATTACGTTACTCTAAGTGATGGTACAGGCGTTGTACATATTGCTCCTGCGTTTGGTGAAGATGACTCACGTGTAGGAAAAGACAATGGTTTACCATTTGTACAGTTAGTTGACGAACAAGGTAATTTCTCTAAAGAAACAGGAGAATGGGCAGGAACTTTTGTAAAAGATGCAGACAAACTAGTTCTTCACGATTTAGAAGAAAGAGGCTTGCTATTTGCAGCACTTCCATATGAACACTCTTATCCATTCTGTTGGAGATGTGATACACCACTTCTATATTATGCAATTGATACATGGTTTATAAGAATGTCTGAATTAAGAGATAAACTTGTTAAAAATAATAATACAGTAAATTGGATGCCAGAGAATATAAAAGATGGAAGATTTGGAAACTTCTTAGAGAATGTTATTGACTGGGGATTATCACGTTCTCGTTATTGGGGCACGCCACTTCCTGTTTGGGAATGTGAATGTGGACATTATCATACAGTTGGAAGTATAGCTGAATTAAAAGAATTAGGACATAATGTTCCAGACGATATTGAATTGCATAAACCATATATTGATGAAATTACAATGACGTGTCAAGAATGTGGAAAGGAAATGCATCGTGTACCATATGTTATCGACTGCTGGTTTGATTCAGGTTCTATGCCATTTGCACAATATCATTATCCATTTGAAAATAAAGAATTATTTGAAAAACATTTTCCAGCACAATTTATTAGTGAAGCAATAGATCAAACAAGAGGTTGGTTCTATACACTTATGGCAATTTCAACATTGTTATTTGATAAATCACCATTCGAAAATTGTTTAGTATTAGGACACGTGCAAGATAAAGATGGATTAAAAATGAGTAAGCATAAAGGAAATGTTGTAGATCCTTGGTCAGTGCTAGATAAACAAGGAGCAGATGCTGTGCGTTGGTATTTCTGTGCTAGTAGCAGTCCATGGCTTCCAACTAGATTTTATGATGATGGAGTTAGTGAATATCAACGAAAATTTATGGGTACATTCTGGAACACTTATGCTTTTTATGTACTATATGCTGACATTGATGAATTTAATCCAATGAATTATAAATTAGAATATGAAAAATTATCACAAATGGATAAATGGATTTTATCTAAATTAAATTCTTTAGTAAAGTTAGTTGACGAACTAATGACAGAATATAAAATTACAGAATCATCACGTGCTATACAAGATTTTGTAGATGAGTTAAGTAATTGGTATGTAAGAAGATGTAGAGAAAGATTTTGGGCAAAGGGAATGGAGCAAGACAAGATTAATGCATACATGACATTATATACATCTCTAGTTACTTTAGCAAAAGTATGTGCACCATTTGTTCCATTTATGACAGAAGAAATTTATCAAAACTTAGTAGTAAATCTAGATAACACAGCACCGGAAAGCATTCACCTATGCGATTTTCCAGTAGCAGATGAAAAATATATTGATACTAAACTTGAAGAAAACATGGAACTTGTTTTGCAAATAGTTACATTAGGAAGAGCGTGCAGAAATGTTTCTAATTTGAAGAACAGACAAGTATTATCAAAAGCATATGTTGGTACAAAGAAAAAATTAGATGTAGCTTATTATGACATCATAAAAGAAGAACTTAACGTAAAAGAAATTGAATTTGTAGAAGATGCAAGTAACTTCGTTTCATATCATGTAAAACCAAATTTAAAAACTGTTGGACCAAAATACGGTAAGGTACTTCCAAAAATTAATGAAACATTGCAAAATGGTGATGGTACTGCATTTGTAAAAGAGTTAAAGGAGCAAGGAAAAGTAACATTAAATATTGATGATGTGGCTATTGAATTATTAGAAGATGACTTATTAATTGAAACTACAAAATCAGAAAAATATATTGCAAGTCAAGACGACGGAATTACAGTTGTATTAGATATTGAATTAACTCCTGAATTAATAGAAGAAGGATTTGTTAGAGAATTTATTTCTAAAATACAAAATCTAAGAAAAGATTCTGGATTTGAAGTACAAAATCATATCGCAATGCAATACGCTGGAAATAAAAAAATGGCTGAAATTATCGAGAGAAATAAAGAGCAAATTTCAGATGAAACATTATCTGATAGTATTGCAGAGGAAGAAAATGAAGGCACAGAGTTAGACATTAACGGTGAGAAAATTACAGTTAAACTACGTGTTGTTAGATAAGGAGGAGTCATGGCAAAAATTTTTGTGATAGATGGTACAGATGGTAGTGGTAAACAGACACAAATAGAAGCACTTTGTTCACGACTAGAAGCGGAAAAAATTCCATACAAAAAATATTCTTTCCCGAGATATGAAAATCCGTCATCTACTTTAGTAAAAATGTATTTGGCAGGAGAGTTTGGAGAAAATGCACAAGAAATAAGTCCATATGTTGCTTCACTATTTTTCTCAGTAGATAGATATGCGTGTTATAAGCAGGAGATGGAAAAAGCAATAAATGATGGAAATGTTATCGTGCTAGATAGATATACTACTGCTAATATGGTACATCAAGCAGGAAAAATTAGTGATTTAGATGAACGCAATAAATTTTTAGACTGGCTTTATAATTTAGAGTTTGGCATTATGGGGCTTCCTACACCTACTAAAGTATTTTTCTTAGATATGCCACTAGAGAAAGCACAAGAGTTAATGAAAAACAGAAAAAATAAATTTACAAACGAAGAGAAAAAAGACATTCATGAAAGAAATGAAGAACATTTAAAATCAGCTTATCTAGCAGGAATTTACGTTTCTGAAAAATATAATTGGTATCATTTGAAATGTTGCAATGATAAGGGAGAAATTAGAACTGTAGAAGATATTCATAACGAAATTTATAATGAAATAAAAAAATATTTATAAATATACACTATTGAATATTGAAAAACAAAAAAGTAAAAGATACATATAATATCTTGAGGGATATTATATGTATTTTTTTACGTATTAATAGATGAAAGCATTTCAAGAAAGGAGTAAATAAAATGAATAGTATTTATTTAGACCATGCTGCAACAACTTACACGAAGCAAGAAGTTTTAAAAGAAATGCTTCCTTATTTTTATCAAAAATATGGAAATGCTTCTTCCATTTATACTATAGGACAGGAAAGCAAAAAAGCAGTAGAACATTCTAGAGAACAAGTAGCAAAAGCATTAGGTGCATTACCAGAAGAAATTTATTTTACTTCTGGAGGTTCAGAATCAGATAATCTTTTTATTGCAGGATTTGCAAGAGCAAATAAACGAAAAGGCAGACATATTATTACTAGCAAAATAGAGCATATGGCGGTTTTAAAAACTTGTTTGTCATTAGAAAAGGAAGGTTTTGATATAACGTATTTGAATGTGGATAAATACGGAATGATAAATTTGGAAGAACTTAAAAGAGCAATTAGAAATGATACAATTTTAATTAGTGTTATGTATGCAAATAATGAAATTGGAACAATTGAACCAATTGAAGAAATTGCTAAAATTGCTAAAGAACATCATATTGTATTTCATACTGATGCAGTTCAGGCTATAGGAAATATTGCAATAGATGTGAAGAAGCAAAATATAGATGCTTTATCTTTGTCAGGGCATAAGTTTTATGGTCCGAAAGGTGTAGGTGCTTTGTATGTAAGAAAAGGAATAAATTTTGAACCAATTATTCATGGTGGACATCAAGAAAATAACAAAAGAGCTGGTACAGAAAATGTTCCTGGAATTGTGGGGTTAGGAAAAGCAATTGAATTATCTACAGAAAATGTGGATAGATATTATCAAAAATTACAAAAACTTCGTGATGTTTATATTCAAAAAGTTTTTGAAAAAATTCCTGATGTAAAATTAAATGGACATCCCACTATAAGACTTCCAGGAAATGCTAATATATCTTTTAGCGGAATAGAGGGAGAAACATTATTGTTATTATTATCTGCAAATGGTATTTATACATCCAGTGGTTCCGCATGTAATTCTGGTTCATCAAATCCATCACATGTATTAATGGCAACAGGACTATCACCAGAACTAGCAAGAAGTTCATTGCGAGTAACATTTGGAGAAGAAAATAAAATGGAAGAAGTAGAAGAAACAGTAGAAAAATTAGAAACATTTGTAAAAAAACTAAGAGGTGCTGAAAAATAAAATGTAATGGCGGCCACTGGCCGCCGCTACACTCGCATTTACATGGATTTGAAGATATAAAATGTATGTATTTAATTTAAACTCAACGAATTTTTTCTTTTTGATTTTTTTCTACAAAAACTTTTCTGGGTTGACAGAATACACTTAAATATTACAAAAATGTTACATTTATATTACAAATGATTTATAAGTATTGCAATACACAATTTTTATGTTTAAAATACTAGTAAAGAATGCATATAAATGGTAATATAAGAAATACTAAGGAAAAGATTGATTAATAATAGAAAAAGGTGTGAAAAAATGAGAAAAGGTCAGAAAATTCTTGTGAAAATATTGGCATTTATTGCGATTTTTGCAATGCTTTCCACTACATGCTTTGCTGCATGGTGGGGTACTCCTGGATATGAGTGGGGGTTGCAAAAAGGGCTTACTGCCGTAAAATCACAATCAAAATTAGATCAACCAGTAACAATGGAAGATTTATACACAACGATTGTAAAATATTTAGAGTTTAAAGGTGTAAATCCTTCTCAAAAGTCAATTCATCATAACGATGACATGACTTATTTGAATAATGTAGTTGCGGGAGTTTTTGAATTAGTTAATTCATATACTTCACGTACATCATTAACACCAGACGAATATAGAATTGCTGCGAGCTATGTTGACCATGGCAGAAAGACGTTCGACCAATATAGAAATTATATTACAAAAAACAACGTAAAAAATATAGACTTATATTTATCACTTTCTAAATATAAAGCAGCTAATTTAATTGATGATAAAGAATATAGAGATTATGTATTATCGCAATTAGGAAATGTAAAAAATACTGCAATCTTAGATTATGGTATTATTCCTTATGCAGGTGATATGACTAGAAGAGAATTCCTATTGTTAATGTATAGCTTATTGTCTAATGACTCAGCAAGTGATGAGAGTGTATTAGAACAATTTGAAGATACAAGAATATTAGAGGGATATGCAGGAGATTTAATGCTAGATAAAGAATTGACATATTCAGAGATGTTAACTTTCTTATACCGCTTTGAAGTGTTTGACTTCAATCCGGCTGAAGAAGAAGGAGAAATAGAGGAGTAAGAAGTAAGTATTAAAATTCTTGAAAAGGGAGTAGTTGAATACTATGCCAAACTGTCTTGGAGTATATGTACAAAAAAATTTAATTAAATATGCAAAAGTGTCAAGAGATAAGGCAAGCTCACTTATTGATGTGTCTGCTTATGGAGTTAAGTTTTATGAAAATCTTGAAGAAACTGTAAAATCTATTATCAGTGAAACAAATAGTTCTGGTGAAGATTTATGCATGAATATCACAAGAGAAAACTATATCGAATTCAACGTTTTTAATAAGCTTAAAGACAGAGATATTAAAGAATTGTTAAAAACAGAATTCGAAAGTTATTGTACAGAAAAAGGTATGCCAGCATCTGTAATGGAGATGAGATATTCATTAGTTCGTAACACAGATAAAGCAGATTCTTACAAAGCAATTTGTATTTCAGCTAATAAAGCAGAGCTTTCAAATCTTTGGCAAATGTTTGAAGAGGAGAAATTAACTAGTCTTTCTTCTATGGCGTTTTCTATTCCTAATATCTTAAAAGATAAAGGCTTAGGAGAGCAAATTGCAATAGTTAACATTGAAGATGAAACAACTGTTACTGTCATTACAAAAGGTGAGGTAGCTAAAATTGCAACGATTTCTATTGGAATGGAAGACATCATTTCTCGTTTAGCTGATAAGTTTAATTCATACGCAAAAGCTTATGAGGCATGCAAAGGCATTACTATTAATTTTGAAGATGATTATTCATTAACAGATGAACAAAAACAAGTAATGGAATTGTTATTGCCAGCTATGTATGATTTGCGAGAAAGAGTAAAAAGAGCTATTGCCGAGTATGGTGCAGAAATCAGAAAAATTTATTTAACTGGTACAGGCGTTATCATTAATAATTTAGATATATATTTTCAAGAAATATTTGAAGCTCAAGTTTGCGAAATCTTAAAACCATTTTTCGTTAGTAAAGAAGCAAGCAATGCTAAAGATATTATTGAAGTTAATAGTGCAGTTGCATTAGCATTAAATGGACTTGGGTTCCGTGAAAAAGAATTAGACTTTTGTTCAAGCCCAACTCCAACATTAAATGCTGAGACTTTGAAAAGACAATTTTCAAATTTAATGAAAATGGACGGCATAAGAAAAGTAAAGGAATGGATAAACAACCATGTTAATACTTCTAAGAAGTCTGCTCCAAAAGAAAAAGTACCTCTTAAAGTGCCATTCCATAAAGGAGGAAATGAAAAGAAAGGTACAAGCATTAAGCCTAATGTAGAATTTGATGAGAATGTAGGAAGTGGCAATATTATAAATGCTGAACCTGAAAAAGAGAAAAAGACATTTGCTTTAGACGGATTTGATGCTTGGCTTATCAGAGGTGCAATATCGCTTCTAGCTGTTTTCATAGCATATTCTGGATTATCATATTATAGTAATTCTGTTATACAAGCGAAGATTGCGGAAGCTGAACAAAACATCAAATACACAGAGAATGAAATAGAAAATATTAAATCAGACATCAGTTATATTGATACACAACAAGTGGAATATCAAACAAAGACGGACAAGCTAACAAGAATTTTAGATCAAATTAAATCTAGAACAGAGCGTTCGTTTGATGTACCTAACTTCATGAGTCAATTAATGTTTATTATTCCAGAAGATGTTAAAGTTACATCTGTTAATGTTACAACAGACAATCGTGTAACGCTTGAAGCATCTTCAGGAAAATATGCACAACTTGGTTATTTCGTATCTAGGTTGAAATTGGAAAAGGCATTAAATAATGTAGACATGCAGGTTATCAGTATGGATAACGATATAAAAATTCAAGTTAATGGAGAGTTGCCATGATTAAAAAATTATTATTAGTAGTTCTTTGCGGACTTCTCATTTATGGTATTTATACCGCAGTGCAAAATGGAATTGTATTAGGAAGTTTAGAAATTCCTTCATATCATGCTTTAGTAGAAGGAAATGCAACTGTTGATGAAAAAATAGAGGAATTGGAAAAATTGAATTCATCAACTTATCCTGACAATGAAAGAAGATTACAAAGTGTGAAGTCAGAATTTAGTAAAAGAAAAAAGGAATATGACGATTTGGCTTTAACAGCTTCAGCTGAGGAAATTGCAGAGGCTAATAAAAAAGAACAATATATGTTAGATTTCCTATGGATGAAGATTGGTACGTATGCTAACAGTAATAATGTAAAGATTAAAATTGAACCAGAGACAAATACACCTGTACTTGACTTTGATGTTTCTGGTCAATATATATCTATTGTTAATTTCATTTATGACTTGGAAAATGATGCTGAACTTGCATTTCGTGTGAATAATATTGTTATGCAAGGAGGAAGCTCAGATTCAGTTACGAAAGCTACGTTTTTTGTAACAGGCGTTAATATTATTACTACTGCAGAAACAGATTAAACAAAAAAGGAGAATCGAACATGGAAATTTTTAAAAGGGTATTGAAAGAGATTGGAATATCTTGTATACTTATCCTCGTTATTGGAGCCGTGATTGTGGTTGCCTTTTATAACAAGATACCTTTTTCAAAGCAAATTCCTGAATCTATACATTATAGTAAAATTAATAGAAATGAATACAGTGTAAGGGGGGATGTAGAAAACACGACGAGCGAGACGGAGACTTTTATGTCTAGCGCGCAAGAATTAAGATATTATGAATTAATTAAATTAGTTCTTCCGGGCAAGATAAATCCGTTTAGTAGCATAGGCGGTGAAACGGATATACCTACTGAAAAAGTAAGCGGTACTGTTTCAGGTTATGTACCACCAGTTGATGAAGGAAACATGCAACCGTCAGACTATTATAATGATCCTGTTCAAGGCATTATGGATAGTGTTGATGATACAGTTAATGCTGGAAGTATAGACCCAAGTCGTCTAAACACTGGCGGTACTGAAGCAGAATATTAAAGTACGAAACGTCAGCATTTTTTAGATTAAAATATAATTAATCTAAAAGCCTTATATGTATGCAATATAAGGGACCAATTTAAAGGAGGAAAATTATTATGAAAAATCAAAAAGGTATTTCTTTGATCGCGTTAATTATCACAATTATCGTTATCATTATTTTAGCAGCTATCGTTATTGGTTCAATCCAAAACGCACCAGATCAAGCTAACTTCGCAAAATATTGTCAAGACTATTCAGAAATTCAATCAGCTGTTCAAACAAAAGCCGCAATTCTTTATGGAGACAAAGCAGTAGCAGATGA
>CANQLS010000015.1 GCA_947624765.1 uncultured Clostridia bacterium | reverse complement strand
ATATTAGAAATAGGAAAAGATTTTACTTTTGTTGGAGAAGAATATAGAGTACAAGTTGGTGGACAAGACTTTTTTATCGATTTACTGTTCTACAATAGGGCTTTGAGTTGTTTAGTTGCCTTTGAACTTAAAATAGGAGATTTTATGCCAGAATACATATCAAAAATGGATTTTTACTTAGAAGCACTAGATAGACAAGAAAAAAAAGAAAATGAAAATCCAAGTGTTGGAATAATTTTATGTAGTGGTAAAAATGAACAAGTTGTGGAATATACAATGAGTAGGACAATGTCACCGACAATGGTATCACAATATACATTGAAGTTAATTGATAAGAAATTGTTAGAAGAAAAATTAAAAGAAATTAAAGATATAGTAGAGGAAAATTCTGATAGATAATATTAAAAAGGTACTTAAAATGTCCCCCTTTAAATGTCCTTTTAAATTTGATTAAATAAAAATAAATAATAGAAAGAATCGGAGCAAGAAAAAACGGATATTGGAAAATAAATATATAACAATGAAAATTGTGGTATAAAACCTTAAATGGAGAGGAAGATAGATATGTTAGATAATAAATTAGGAATCAGAGATTCTGTAGAATTAGCAAGAGAAGAAGAAAGGATTACTAAGAAAAAAGCGCTAGAACTTTTTGAAACTGGAAAATTAAACTCTATAGAAGTAGGTACATTTAGAGGTTTGGCAGAAATACATAAATATTTATTTGAAGATATATATGAGTTTGTAGGAAAGATTAGAAAGGAAAATATTTCAAAAAGTAATTTTAGATTCGCATCAGCAGTTTATTTAGAAGAGGCTTTAAAAAAGATTGATGATATGCCACAAAGCAATTTTGATGAAATTGTTGAAAAATATGTTGAAATGAATATTGCTCATCCTTTTAGAGAAGGAAATGGTAGAAGCACTAGAATTTGGCTTGATATGATTTTAAAAAAGAAAATTGGTAAAGTAGTAGATTGGAGTAAAATAGATAAAGAGGACTATTTATTAGCAATGGAAAGAAGCCCAATCAAGAATACAGAAATTAAAATTTTATTAAATAATGCTTTGACAGATAAAATTGATGATAGAGAAGTATATATGAAAGGTGTTGACTCAAGTTACAATTATGAAGGTTATAATTTGTTTCGAACAAGTGAGTTAAATACTAATGAATAGTAAACAACTTTGATATAAAATATTTAATACAGATAAAAAGAGATATTTAAATTCAAAAGATAGAAACATAAGGAACAATAGAAAAATAAAAGAAAATGTGGTGAATCTAAATATGGTAAATAAACAGTTGGCTAAAAGAGTCAAGGCAATACAAAAAGCTTTTGATGATAAAGATTTTATATATCAATTATTAAAAGGTGGACTTTATGATTTGCAAGAAAACTTTGGAGAGGTATTTAATTATTATTTAAGTACACAGGACAAAAATCACAAATATACATTTCAAGAGATTCAAGATAAATTAACAATAATGCGTTATGCCGGGAACCCTTTAATAGACCAAAGATATTATTTCCAAGCGTATAATGGATTTTGCGAAGATGCATATAGAGCAAATGGATTAGATGATATTTCTGCTATGGACCCAAATGTTAAACAAGCATTTGAATTACTAGAGCATGAATTAGGAAAGACAAAATATGGACTGGGTGGAGAAGTGTCTGGTATTAACAAAAGTTTTATAACATCTGATGCAGAAACATTAATGCATTATGCTTTGAATTATTCCCCAGAAAGACTATGGGAAGGACCGCTTAAGGAATTTAAAAAAACTCCAATTATAGTTGGTGAAAAGAAAACAGAATATATGATGAGAATAATTGAAAATGAGATAAGTTCTTTGCCAGAAATTTCAGAAGAGAAAAAAGAAAAAATTAGGCAAGCTGGTAGAATTGTTTCAGAAGCATATGGAAGTAAAAGGCCTAGAGTAGCTATCATTCCCGAAAGCGAAATAGAAAATTATAAAGCTAATTTTGATGAAAAAGGAGAAAGACGACTAGGGCAATATGAATTTAAAACAATAAAAGAACTAGCTGATGAAGAAAATCCTAACTGGATTTATACTTTTATGAGTGGCAATAATATGAAATGCACAGAACGGTATAGTTGTATATGGAAAGATTACGCCTGATAAATTTATTTCAATTAGTGTACCAGATAAGTTTGAATTATTGCAAATTAATGCATTAGAAAGAGGAAAAAATATTGGAGATTTAATTCCATCAAATGCTTATTCTATAGAACCTGAAATACAAGATCAATCTGCTTTAAGTATAGTAAAGAAAAAGCAAAATGTAATTACTCGTATTTTGGATAGAATAAAAGGCAAAAAGAAAGAGATTAATACAGTGAAACAAGTTTCGAATAACAATGCGGAAGTTCGGAGATGCAAGTTTTGTTAATAATGAGGACAACAAAAATGAAAAGAAATCAGAACACTCATTAAATGATTTGGTAAAGATTTATAAAGATTTAAAAGAAAAATATTTATCTAAAACCAAAGAACATGATAAAAATAACGAGATCCTAGAACACTGAAAGGAATGAAAATATGAAATATGAACTAATGAAATTCAATAAAAAAGAGGTTAAATATATTCAAGAAAACTTCAAAGCTGATATTCCTAAATATAAACAGGAAAAGATTGAAAAATCTTTTATAGAAGAAGGACGTGAAAAAAGTTTAAAATATCAAAAGCTTTTGAAATTGAAAGATGCATTAGATTCTGGAAATTTAAAAGGTGAAGAGGTTCCAGCGGAATATAAAGAAGATTTAAAAAAGATTTATGAAGAAAAAATAAAAGAATTATATAGAAAAGTCAAAAAATGAATATAAAATGTATAATTTGTGGGGGAAAAAACTTAATGGAGAGGAATATCGTTACTTATACCTCAAAAATAAAAAAAGATAGAAAACACTTAATGGAGAAGAGAATGATGGAAATAATTGATTTATATGATGCTAGAAAGCAAAAATTAAATAAAACTATGGAACGTTCAGAAGGAGAGCCTAAAGATGGGGAATATAAGCTTTCGGTGCATGTATGGTTATTAAATAGTAAAGGAGAAATATTAATACAAAAAAGAAATGAAAAATTAAAAAGAAATCCAGGTAAATGGTCTTTTACTGGAGGTGCTGTCGATACTAATGAAACATCTTTAGAAGGAGCTTGTAGAGAAGTAAAAGAGGAACTAGGAATTGACGTACAAGAAAATGAAATAGAATATTTACTTTCATTTAAAAGAGAAAAAGGATTTGTAGACGTATGGTTAGTAAAAAAAGATGTGGCGATTAAAGAAATTTCGCTTCAAGCTGAAGAAGTTGCGGAAGCTAAATGGGTTAACTTGCATGAGCTAATTGATTTAATTGAAAAAGGTGAAATGGTTGCATCGATTAATTTATATTTTGATTTTTTCTTAAAATTATTGAAAAAATGCCATGACGTGGAATTTATATGATGAAACAATTTTATGAAACTTATAAATATAATGAAATTGTGGTCAATGAGAAGAAAAAATGTTATTTATGTTGACAATATTGAACCATTCAGTTATTTGAAAATTATGTAAAACTCACGCTTTTGTTATAAGTTGTGAGTTTTTTGTGTTATAAATATAGTAATTAAACGATTTGTTTGATATAATAAAAAATAATTATATGGGATATAGTAAATAAATAGAGGAGGAAGTTTCGTTTGAGTAAGTTAGTTGCGATTGATGGAAATAGTATTATGAATAGAGCTTTTTATGGCATAATGAATTCAAGACTTTTAGTAACTACAGATGGTATTTATACTAATGCTATTTATGGTTTTCTATCGATTTTGTTTAAGTTATTGAATGATGAAAAGCCAGATTATGTATGTGTTGCTTTTGATTTGAAAGCACCTACATTTAGGCATAAGAAATATGATGGTTATAAAGCTACTCGTAAAGGAATGCCTAATGAACTTAGTATGCAAATGCCAATTATTAAAGATATATTAAGTGCTATGAATATTACTATATTAGAAAAAGAGGGGTATGAAGCTGATGATATTTTAGGCACGTTAGCTAAATATGGTGAAGAACATGATATGAAGGTTTTGCTTTTAACTGGTGATAGAGATGCTCTACAACTAGTTTCAAATAGTGTAACAGTTAGGATACCAACTACTAAGATGGGAACTACTGAAAGTACTGATTATACTCCTGATGTGATTAAAGAAAAATTTGGAATAGAACCAATTCAATTTATTCAAATTAAAGGTTTGATGGGTGATACTTCTGATAATATTCCTGGAGTTCCAGGAGTTGGCGAGAAAACTGCTTTTCAGTTAATTCATCAATATAGTAATATTGATGCTATTTATGATACTTTATCAAAAGGAGAAGAAACGCCAGGCATTAAAGGAAAATTAAAACAAAATTTAACAGAAAATAAAGATTTGGCATATTTGTCAATGGAATTAGGTACTATTTTTAGAGATGTTCCATTGAAGTTAGATATCGAAGATTTGGAAAGAAGAGAGTTTGATAAAAAAGAATTATATAATATATTTGTTAAATTGCAATTCCGCAATTTTATTGAAAAGCTTGGATTAAGCGATATTTCAGAAACGCAAAGAGTGGCGATAGAAGAAACAGAATTAGAAATAAAGAGTATAGATGAGTTAGATTTAACTGGAAATGAAATTTCATATTATTTAAAAGATGGACTTGCAATTTATGATGGTAAGTATGCTTATTATACAGAGAATCCATCAGAAGAAATTTTCAAGAAAATTTTTGAAAATGAAATTTTAAAAATTGGAATAGATGAAAAGGAAGATTATCTTTTTTTGAGAAAACATGGCATTATACCTAATAATATGATGTTTGATTTGGCTATTGCTTCTTATTTGTTAAATCCTACAAAGGAAAATTATAGATTAGATGATTTAATTTTAGAAGAATTAGGAATAATGGTTGATAATAATAGTAAAAATACTCAAGTGATGCTTGCTGGTTTTAATACAGATGAAAAAGATGAACGAGAGGAAATGTCTAAATATGCAAGATATATATTTTTGTGCAAAGCAAAGTTAGAACAGAAGTTAAATGAAAAAGAGCAATACGCATTATTTCATGATATTGAAATGCCTCTTGTTAAAGTGCTTGCCGAAATGGAATATACGGGCGTTTTAGTAGATAAGAAAATGCTTGAAGAGTATGCTATTGAATTAACTAAAAAAGTTGATGCAATTACAAAAGATATTTGGCAGATGGCAGGTGAAGAGTTTAATTTAAATTCACCAAGACAGTTAGGCAACGTATTATTTGAAAAAATGCAATTACCAGTAATTAAGAAAACTAAAAATGGATATTCTACTGATGCTGATGTATTAGAGAAGTTAAAAGATGAACATCCAATAATTGATAAAATTTTGGAATATCGTATGCTTAGCAAATTAAAAGTAACTTATACAGATGGGTTACTTCCTTTAATTGAACCTGAAACTAGTAGAATTCATGCAAAATTTAAACAAACTGTAACTGCTACTGGTAGACTTAGCTGTACTGATCCTAATTTGCAAAATATTCCTATTCGTACTGAAGTTGGGAAAAAACTTAGAAAAATATTTGTTGCTCCTAAAGGATATGTATTGCTAGATGCAGATTATTCACAAATAGAATTAAGAGTGCTTGCTCATATTTCAGGCGATAAAACAATGATAAATGCATTTAAGAGTGGTAAAGATATTCATGCGATTACTGCTTCACAAGTGTTTGGTGTTCCATTGGAAGAAGTAACACCAGCGATGCGTACAGAAGCGAAGGCAGTTAATTTTGGAATTGTATATGGAATTAGTGATTTTGGACTAGCATCAAATATTGGTATTAGTCGTAATAAAGCGAAAGTATATATTGATAAATATTTTGAAAAATATCCTAATATTAAAAAATATATGAATAACGAAATAGCAAAATGTAAAAAAGAGGGGTATGTAGAAACACTTTGGGGTAGGAGAAGATATGTTCCAGAGATAAAATCTAATAATTATAATGTAAGACAATTTGGCGAAAGAGTTGCAATGAATGCTCCAATTCAAGGAACTGCTGCAGATATTATTAAAATCGCGATGATTCATGTGCAGAAAGCTTTAGAAGAAAGACATTTGAAGTCGAGACTTATTTTACAAGTACATGATGAATTGGTTATTGAGACTTTAAATGAAGAAGTAGAAGAAGTACAAAAGATTTTAGTTGATTGTATGGAAAGTGTGATAGATTTGAATGCACCACTAAAGGCTGAAGCTAAGATAGGTGAAGATTGGTATGAGGCACATTAATTATTATGTGTTTGGGATTGATTTTTCCTCAAAAATAACGTATACTGTTGGCGGAAGGAAGGGCAAAAGATGTTAGAACTAAAAGACATTTATTTTAAAAGAGATAATAAAAATATACTAAATGGAATTAATTTAAATATTGAAGAGGATAGCTTTGTTGCAATTACTGGTCCAAATGGTTCTGGAAAGTCTACATTAGCTAAAATTATTATGGGAATTGAAAAGCCAGACTCTGGACAAGTTGTTTTGGACGGTATTGATATTACTGCCAAAAGTATTAATGAAAGAGCAAAAATGGGTATTGCTTTCGCATTTCAACAGCCGGTGAAGTTTAAAGGAATTACAGTTTATGATATGATACGTCTTTCTTCGCAAAAGGAAATTACGAAAAAAGATGCTTGTGATATTTTATCTATGGTTGGATTGTGTGCAAAAGAATATGTTGATAGAGAAATTAATAATTCACTTTCAGGTGGAGAATTAAAACGAATTGAGATTGCTTCTGTAGTAGCAAGGCAATCACGTTTAACTGTTTTTGATGAACCTGAGGCTGGTATTGATTTGTGGAGCTTTCAAGATTTAATTAAAGTTTTTGAAAAAATGAGAGAAAATATTAAAGGTGCTACAGTTATTATTTCTCACCAAGAGAGAATTTTAAATATTGCAGATGAAATTATTTTAGTTAAAGATGGAAAAATTGAAAATTCGGAGAAAAGCGATTTGATTAAAAGCTTAGCACAGAACACTTTTAAATGTTGTAAGCTACAGGGAGGTGCAGAAAATGAATGATATTGATAAGGGATTATTAAAGCAAGTTGCTGATATTGATGGAGAACTAGAAGGTGCTTATAACATTAGAAAAGATGGAAAAGGCATTGAACGTAAAGTTACAGAAAATGTTAATATTGTATCTAAGAGTGATGTTTCTGGTATAGATATTTTTGTAAAAGAAAATACAAAATTCGAAATTGTTCATATTCCTGTCATTATAACTGAAAGTGGATTGAAAGATGTTGTTTATAACGATTTCTATATTGGAAAAAATGCTAATGTAGTAATTGTTGCCGGATGTGGTATTCATAATGATCATCATAAAGATTCTCAGCATGATGGAATTCATCGTTTCTTTCTTGAAGAAGGAGCAAAAGTAAAATATATAGAAAAGCACTATGGAGAAGGTAATGGAACTGGAAAGAGAATTTTAAATCCTGTAACAGAAGTAACACTTCAAAAGGGTGCTACTTTAGAAATGGAAACTGTGCAGATACGAGGCGTTGATTCTACTATTAGAACGACAAGAGGTAATTTAGGTGAAGATACAAACCTTGTTATTTCGGAAAAAATTATGACTGATGGTCAACAGTATGCAGAAACTATTTTTGAAGTTAATTTGAATGGTAATAATTCTAGTACGCATGTTACTTCAAGGTCAGTTGCAACTGGTGATTCAAAGCAAAAATTTGTATCGAAGGTGTATGGTAATACAAAATGTTTTGGTCATGTGGAATGTGATGCTATTATTAAAGAACATGGAAAAGTAATATCTGTGCCTGAAATTACTGCTAATGATATGGAAGCAAATTTAATTCATGAAGCGGCAATTGGGAAAATTGCTGGTGAACAGATTATAAAATTAATGACATTGGGGCTTAGTGAGAAAGAGGCTGAAGAGGAAATTATTCAAGGCTTTTTGAAGTAGTTTTGGAAAAAATACTACACAAATTGTGAGAAATATGTTAGAATGTATGCAAAATAAAGGAGGAGAAAGTTATGTCAGGACATTCAAAGTGGAATAACATTAAAAACAAAAAGGAAAAATCAGATGCACAAAGAGGAAAAGTATTTACGAAATTGGGAAGAGAGATTTTAATTGCTGTAAAAGAAGGTGGACCTGATCCTGCTGCGAATTCTAAATTAAGAGATGTAGTAGCAAAATGTAAAGCTAATAATATGCCAAATGATAATATTGAAAGAAGTATTAAAAAGGCTGCGGGAGATGGAAATACTGCTAATTATGAAGAAATTACATATGAAGGATATGGTCCAAGCGGAGTTGCACTTCTTATTGAAGTAATGACTGATAATCGTAATCGTACTGCTGGTGATGTGCGACATATTTTAGATAAATTTGGTGGCAATTTAGGAACAAATGGTTCTGTTAGCTGGATGTTTGATAAGAAGGGTGTTATTGTAATTGAGAAGGCTAGCACTAAATTGACTGAAGAAGAATTAATGATGGAAGCTCTAGAAGCAGGAGCAGAAAATCTTGAGGCTGATGATGAATTTTATGAAATTACAACTACTCCAGAAGATTTTTCAAAAGTAAGAGAATATTTGGAAGGAAAAGGAATTGAATACATTGAGGCTGAAATAAAAATGGTTCCACAAAACTATATTACATTAGATGAAGAAGCTTCTAGAAAAATGGAGTTGATTATAGAGAAGTTGGAAGATAATGATGATGTGCAAGAAGTTTGGCACAATTGGGAAGAGCAATAGTAATTAGTGAATAGAGAATAATTAGTTCCTACATTCATAGCTATACAACAAAAAGTAGTATCTTAATTAGAGTTACTATTCATTGAAAATAATGGAGGTGTTACGATTATGTTTTTGGATTTTCACAATATAGTAGTTTTAATTGTAACAATTATTATAACAGTATTATTATTATTTATTGGTTTTCGTAAAAAGAAAAGTTTTTTACCAGCGATTGCTTTATTGTTTTATACTGCATTATTGTTAGTACATACTATTGCGTTAAATTTAGAAATAAATCTAATTGTTGATACATTAGGTATGATTGCTTCTATTACAGTTTATTTAATTGTAGATGAAATTGAAATACGTAGGAAAAAAATTAATGAAGTGTTTGAAAATCGATATAAAGACGGAGGAAAACCATGAGAGCGGTTATTCAACGCGTAAAGAAATCTACTTTGTTTATTGATGGAAAAGAATATTCTCATATTGAGCAAGGATTTTTAGTTTTGTTAGGTGTAACACATGAGGATACTGAATTAGATGCCAAAGTGTTAGCAGAAAAAATTAGTAAGTTGAGAATTTTCTGTGATGAAAATGAAAAAATGAATTTATCGTTATTGGATATTCATGGAGAAATACAAATTGTTTCGCAATTTACACTATATGCCGATTGTCATAAGGGAAATAGGCCAAGTTTCACAGATGCTGCTTTACCAGAGCAAGCTGAAAAGTTATATGAAGATTTTATAACTGATATGAAAGAGTATGGTTTGAAAGTTGTTACTGGAAAATTTGGGGCAGATATGAAAATTGATTTTATTAATGATGGGCCGGTTACTATTATTTTAGATTGTGTGAATGGAAAGATTTTATAACGCCTATAAGATTATTCTTGTAGGTGTTTTTATCGAAAGGGGAAAAAGATGGATTTAATTAAAGAAAAATTAATGAATGAGTTTCATTTAAAAGCTTTTCAAGTAGAAAATGCTATCAAGCTAATAGATGAAGGAAATACAATTCCTTTTATTGCAAGATATAGAAAAGAAGCAACAGGAGAAATGTCTGATGAGTTGCTTCGTGATTTTTATGAGCGTTTAACATATCTTCGAAACTTAGATAAACGAAAAGAAGAGGTAATTCGTTTAATTGATGAACAGGGAAAATTAACTGAAGAATTGAAAGATAAAATTTTAAAAGCTGAAACTATGACTGAAGTAGAAGATTTATATCGTCCATTTAAGCAGAAGAAGAGAACTAGAGCGACTATTGCAAAAGAGAAAGGTCTAGAGCCACTTGCATTAATTTTGTGGAATCAAGAAGAGAAGCGACCATTAGAAGAATTGGCAAAAGATTTTATTAATATAGATAAAGGTGTAGAAACTATAGATGATGCAATTAGCGGAGCTATGGATATTGTAGCAGAAATGATTTCTGATGTTGCTGAATATCGAAAAGCAATTAGAAAGACTATTTATAGAATTGGGGTTATAACTTCAAAAGGAGTTAAAGAGGAAAGTTCTGTTTATGATATGTATTATGATTATACAGAAGCAATTAATAAAATCCCGAGCCATAGAATTTTAGCTATTAATAGAGGAGAAAAAGAAGAGTTTTTAAAAGTAAAAATAGAGGGAACTGATGAAGAAATTTTATCTTATTTGAAAAAGCAAATTATAAAGCCTGATAGTATTTATAATTCATATTTAGAAAATACTGTAGAAGATGCTTATAAAAGATTAATTAAACCATCTGTTGAAACAGAAGTTAGAAATGAACTAACTGAATTAGCAGAAGAGCAGGCGATTAAGGTTTTTGGGCAAAATGCTAAGAAACTATTATTGCAACCACCACTAAAAGGATTAACAGTTATGGGATTTGATCCGGCATATCGTACTGGATGTAAGATTGCTGTAATTGATGATACAGGAAAACTTCTAGCTACAACTACAGTATATCCAACTGAGCCTCAAAATGATGTTGTTGGTGCTAAAAAGAAATTGTTAGAACTAATAGATGAATTTAATATAAATATGATAGCTATTGGAAACGGAACTGCTTCACGTGAGTCTGAAATGTTTGTGGCAGATATGATAAAAGAAGTAAAGCACGAAATTTATTATGCAATTGTAAGTGAAGCGGGCGCTTCAGTATATTCTGCTTCTAAGCTAGCAACAGAAGAATATCCAGATATCAATGTATCACTTCGTGGCGCTATATCAATTGCAAGAAGATTGCAAGATCCACTTGCAGAGTTAGTAAAAATAGATCCTAAGAGTATTGGTGTTGGACAATATCAGCATGATGTAAATCAAAATCGTTTGGAAGAAAGTTTAACTGGTGTTGTAGAAGATGCAGTTAATAGTGTAGGTGTAGATTTAAATACAGCTACGCCATCTCTTCTTCGTTATGTTTCAGGTGTTAGTAAAACAATTGCAATGAATATTGTAAAATATCGTGAAGAAAAAGGAAAGATAAAGGAACGAAAAGAATTGTTGAAGGTTGCAAAGTTAGGACCGGCGGCTTATACACAATGTGCAGGATTTTTACGTATTCCAGAGGGAAAAAATCCATTGGATAATACGTCTGTGCATCCAGAAAGCTATGAAGTAGCTGAAAAAATATTAAATAAAATTGGTTTTGAAGTAGCTGATTTAAAGGAAAAATTGCCAGAAATTAGAGAAAATCTTCGTACAGTGCACGCAGAAAAATTAGCAAAAGAATTAGAAATAGGTGTACCAACAATTAAAGATATTATTAAAGAGTTACAAAAGCCAGGAAGAGATCCGAGAGATGAAATGCCTAAAGTAGTATTAAGAAGTGATGTATTAAAAATGGAAGATTTAAAAGAGGGTATGATATTGACGGGAACGGTTAGAAATGTAATTGATTTTGGCGCTTTTGTTGATATTGGTGTAAAGAATGATGGTTTGGTACATATTTCTGAAATGAGTGAGCGTTATATTAAAAATCCAATGGATGTGGTATCGGTAGGAGATATCGTAAAAGTACGTGTTTTAAAAGTAGATTTGGACAAGAAAAAGGTATCACTTTCTATGAAAATATAGAGTGAAAAAATTGAAAAAAGTATTGAAAAAAATTCGTTCTATGATATACTAAATTTCGAAATTGAAATGTTAACAGGAGGTAGAGAATATGGAATTAAAAGGTTCAAAAACAGAAAAAAATTTAATGGAAGCTTTTGCGGGTGAATCACAAGCGAGAAACAAATATACATATTTTGCAAGCAAAGCTAAAAAAGAAGGATATGAGCAAATTGCTGCTATTTTCCAAGAAACAGCAGATAATGAAAAGGAACATGCAAAATTATGGTTTAAGTTCTTAAATGGTGGTGATATTTCTTCTACAGCAGAGAACTTAAAAGCTGCTGCGGGTGGAGAAAATTATGAATGGACAGATATGTATGATAAATTCGCAAAAGAAGCAAAAGAGGAAGGTTTCGACAGAATCGCATATTTGTTTGAAGCAGTTGGCAAGATTGAAAAAGAGCATGAAGAAAGATATTTGAAATTATTAGAAAATCTTGAAAATGGTTTAGTATTTAGCAAAGACGGAGATAGAATTTGGAAATGCAGAAATTGCGGACATATTGTTATTGGTAAATCAGCACCAGAAGTTTGTCCAGTATGCAGTCATCCACAAGCATATTTTGAAATAAAGGCAGAAAATTATTAATAAATTTCGAGTAATAAATAGTGAATAATTACATGTAGTTGTTTAAATATTACAGTAATTATTCACTATATTTTTGTATAATAAGAAATATAAATTAAAATTATTCACTAAGATTAAGTTCAGTCTCGATTTTTTCCCATATTTTTTCACTATTTAGTTTGCTTTCAGAAGAAAAAGCGAATATAGACTCTTCTTGAACGTTTAATTCAGTTGCAATATTTTTTACATAATCTAAAACTTTTGTTTTAGCAATTTTATCGGCTTTTGAAGCAACAATAATATATTTATGATTAGTTTGTTTAATATAATCTAGCATTATTTTATCGTTTTCACTAGGTTGATGGCGTATATCAATTATTAAAATAATAAGATGGATATTTTTTCTATTATTAAGATATGTTTCAATAGAATTTCCAACTTGTTCTTGTTCTTTTTTTGACATCTTAGAATAACCATATCCAGGTAAATCTACAAAATAAAATATATCATCCATATTATAAAAATTAAGTTGACGTGTTTTTCCTGGTTCGCTACTTGTTCTGGCCAATGCTTTACGATTTGACATAGCATTTATAAAAGAAGACTTGCCTACATTAGATTTGCCAGCAAGTACAATTTCTGGTTTATTTCCTTTTGGATATTGAGATTGTGTCATGGCTGATATTTCAAATTTTGGATTTTTAATTAACATATCATGAACTCCTTTTCAATGATTTTAATATCACAAGTATAACATAAAACGACCTTTATATCAACACACATTACTAGATAATGGTTTTATTCTAAATAATTCTTCAAAGCCCATGTAAGTGCGCGTGTAGTGGCAGCCATTGGCCGCCATAAATGGAAAAATATTTCTTTTGTATAATTTGTTAAGGCGCGCTAATGAAAAGATTTTGTTGTATCTTTGATTTAATGGCGCCCAATGGGCGCCGCTACAATTAAACAGACATAATTGTAGAATATTATTTTAAAAAAGTGCTATCCAGTAACTTTTAATATTTGAAAATTAAATAATTACTTGCAATTGAAACTGTGTATTGATAAAATAATTGTAGAATTTTCGGTAAAGGGGAAATGAAAGATGCAAAAGAGAAACGCTGAAACCGTTGCGGTTCTACACACACACACACACACACATTTGTTTTAATTAAAATTAATAATTCAGA
>CANQLS010000014.1 GCA_947624765.1 uncultured Clostridia bacterium | reverse complement strand
TAAACTTTTTATTTTTAAGTATTTTAAAATTCAAAAAAGGGACTTTTTACAGCCCCTTGCTTATCTATCCTGTGGTACTTGCATTTAATATAACTAAAATCATTTAAAGAAATCAATTAATATATTTATTAGATATATTGATAAATAATAATATATGTATGTTAAGCCTATGCCACCCATTAATCCTGTTATTAGACGTCTAATATTATTAGATTGTAAAATATTAATATATTGTATAAACCAATCGACTCCCATGCACAACAATAAAATAACAGACCATACAAAATTTATTTTAACAGAAAAAAACAATAATATAATTACGACAATTTCTCCCAATATCACTCCCGTGCATCTTGCACAAACGGGAAATTGATATCCATTTATTGAAAAACTCCTACTTTCCATTTGATGGCATCCGATTCTATGTCCAAATTCCATCAAATCAATCCAGATTTCATCTGATTTTTTCATTATACTCTCCATTTATGACCACAATTATTACATACCCAATATTGAACATTATTTGCTTTTTTTCCACTTCCACACGAACCACATAATATTCCAATTGGGCCAAACAATAATGCTCCACAACATCCCTTTGAGCCAGAAAAGTCTTTTCCTGTTATATTTACTTCATTAATTATTTGACAATTATTTTGTCCACATTTAGGGCATATCATTTTACTTTATATCCTCCATATTAATACTATATAATACATTATATTATTTCATAATAATTAATTCAACAATTTTTTTAATTAAATCTTTATCGACCATTTTTTAAAATTTTTATATTGAAATTGGGCGATAACATTTTAATACATTTGGAAAAATTATACATTTTATGCAAAAATAACATTTTTAATTCAAAAAATTAAATTTATCATAAAATATCAATAGTAGATTTTCTGTTACATCTAACCAACATCTAACCAAAAAACAATTTTTTGTCATTTTTTATGATTTTGCTTAAACGTTGATATTATCATTTTTTATCATTTTTGCTTAGAAATCATTAGAATTTAAGGCATTTTAAGTAAGAACTTCTATTACTATATAATTCTATGTATAAAATAATGCAAAGCACTGTAAATCTGTTCTCACTGAGTACGGTAGTTCGAATCCACCCCTGCCCACCAAAAAAGGCATCTTTTTACAGATGTCTTTTTTATATATTTAGCAATTGTATATTCTTTATTCGCCATCTATTATCCTCCTTGCCATTTGCATCATTTCTTTATGTGTATAATACTTCGTATTAGGGTTTTCGGCTTCTTTATCTGCTTCATCTAATGCATTTTCAACATATTCATTATATTCTAAATCGCTCATTAATTTAGAATATTTTTCTAAACTCATCACTACCATTGAACCATATCCATTTTTTGTTAAATAAACAGCTTCATCTTCTTTCAAAACTAACTCCTCTATCTCTGGATATTTATTTCTTAAATCTGATACTGGTCTAATATTAATCATCTTAAAATCTTCCTTGCAATTTTATTATCATGATTTTATCGTTATTTTATGTTTTATTCAATATCTTATGCGATTTTAGATCTTCTATTACTAGATTAATTTCTTCTACTTCTTTCATAAAATTCTTTTTAATTTATATTTTAATTGTAAAAAAAGTTAAAATTATATTTACATAATTCAAAAGATGTGATACAATATTGTTGTAAAAAAATGAAATTAAAAGTAATTATATAAGTATAAATTTATTACTTATATAAAAAGAAAGGTTGAGTGAATTCCAAATGCAAATAAAAGTTCTAAGTATCATTGAACCATGGGCAACATTAATTAAGGAAGGGGAAAAAAAGATAGAAACAAGAAGTTGGAAAACATCATATAGAGGTGAACTATATATACATGCTAGCAGTAAGCAAGTAGATAAGTCAAACCCTAATCTGCCAAATTTACTAAATTTAATTCCTAATGTCTCCATGGGATATGGTAAAATTCTGTGCAAATGTAGATTAGTAAATTGTGTATATATGGATCAAAAATTCATTGATGAAATTCAGCACAACCCACAGGAATACATTTGTGGAGATTATAGGATTGGGAGGTATGCTTGGATATTGGACAATATAGAACCTTTAACACAGCCAGTCACAACAAAGGGGCACTTGAATATCTGGAACTTCGAACTACTACAATAATCTAAAAGGAGGCAGTACTATGAACATTGTTCAACTCAATGATATGGAAAGAATTTCTGTTGGAATTGAATGCCTGACAAATGAATTCATCGACGAATATCCTTACTATGCTACTTGGATTGAGAAGAACATTGAAACTTTCAAAGACGGTTCGAGAGTAGTTTTTGAACTACGGGAAGGCGAATTTGTTGTAGGCTATATGATGGTAAATCTGGCTTCTAATAAATTCGCTAAACTAAATGGAATTCATGTTTTTCCTGAATACCAAAAAAGAGGATATGCTAAATCTGCAATACAACAATTGTTGCAAAAACTCCACACTGCAAACTACGACTATCTCTATGTTCAAACCAGATTGCATAATTCAATTGTTGTTCATATGTTTGAAATTTTGCATTTCAATATTATTGGTACTAACTACCATAGCATCGAGGCTCAAAACAATTGGGTTGCAGCTTTTGACTTGCAAAACAAGAACAATATGAAAGAAATGATTGATGTTGCAACAAAAATTTATCCCGGATTCAAGGTCAACTGACATCATAAAAAGCAAGATGTTTTACATCTTGCTTTTTATTAATATAATATATATAATTAAATTGTTAGGAGGAATTTTAATGAAATACTTTGATACGCACGCTCATTATGATTGGAAAGAATTTGATGAAGATAGAGAAGATTTATTTAAAAATTTTGAAGAGCATTTATGTGGAATTGTAAATGTAGGAATAAATTGTGAATCTATAGGAAAAGTTATTGAATTTTCAAAAAAATATAATTTTTTATATTATTCTGTTGGAATTCATCCAATGGAAGTTGCTAAAAATATTCCTATAAATTTTTTAGATACTATATTGCATGATAATTCAAAAATTGATAAAAAGTTAGTTGCTATTCGGTGAAACTGGTTTAGATTATCATTTTGATTACCCTATAGAATTGCAAAAAAAATATTTTATAGAACAAATTAAGTTAGCAAATAAATATGATTTACCTATAATTATTCATGCAAGAGAGTCTCACGAAGATGTTAAACGTATATTAACACAATTTCCAGCTAAAAAAGGTGGCATAATGCATTGTTATTCTGGACCTATAGAAATGGTTGATAATTTCATTGAAATAGGATATTATATAGGTATTGGTGGTCCAGTGACTAGATATGAGGATATACAAAAAATCGTGAAAAAAATACCTATAAACAAAATAGTTATAGAAACAGATGCGCCCGTATTACCTCCTCTACCTTTTGAAAAGCACGCAAGAAACGAGTCTTCATATCTAAAATATATAATTAGTAAAATTGCTGAAATAAAACAAATAACTTTTGAAGATGTTGTAACCTATACGACACAAAATGCATATAAAATATATAATATAAAATAATTTTAAACTACTATACTTTTAAAATCTCTATTTCATAGAATATGTGTAATAATAAATTTATATTGTTAAGTATTTTTATGAAGCAGACTCAAAAAACGCCCAAAAAAGAAATAGAAAAAGCTAAAAGACTATTAGAAGATTATAAGAGAAGGAGTGGTGAAAATGAGTGAAAACTTTGAATTATGGGAAGACTTTGAAAAAAATTTAAATTTAACGCCTGAAGAAGAAGCAAGAATAAATTTTGAAACAAAACTTTTAAAAGCTACAATTGAAGCAAGAAAAAAAGCAAATATGACACAAGAACAATTAAGTAAAAAAAACAAAAATAAAACAATCAGCAATAGCAAGATTTGAAAGTGGAAAACAATCCCCTAATATAGATACATTACTTAAAATATTGGAGGCTGTTGGTTGTACTATTGAAATAGTTCCAATAAAAAAATAAAACATCCAAATTTTTAGATGTTCTATTCTCGCACTGATTGTATCGATGCTCATTGGTCGCCATTTAACCCAAACACAACAAAATATGTAAAAAGAAATATTACCCTTTATGGCGGCCACTGGCCGCCGCTACACTTATACTTCTGCTATACATTAATTCCAATCAACCTCTCCCTCATCAACAAAATCTTCATCAGGTGCATTTCCTCTCCTTATTATTTCATCTTTAAGTCCAGGAATAGAATTAATATATAACGTCTCCATTATGTTGTTATAATCTTCTTCTGAAATCATTATCGCATTACCATGTTTTGTAGAAACGTTTATAGGTTCATTGTATTTTATTACTCTTTCTATCATACCATATATATTTTTACGAAAATTGGTTATATCAGTGTTTGTCATAGTTCTCCCATCTTTATAGATATATTTATGCCTCTTTATTTACGTATAATTTACAACAGCATTTATTTTCTTCTCTCATTTTTTTACAAGGACAAATTGTGTCTTCGTCTTGACGAATAACACATGGACAGTATCCATTTTTCTTTTCTAGTCCTAATAAAATTTTCTTAACGTGTTCTTCATCTGGATTTAATTTCATATTTTCGTTTGCTTTTAGTCCTTTTTCTATCAATTCATTCATTGAAAACACCTCACTTACTATTATTTTTTATATAGATTGAAAAAGAATTGAGGAAATTTCTAGGCGGACAAACGGCACAAGAGGCGTATACGATATACGTTGAGGATGCCCGATGTGAAGTCCAACAACGAAATTGTCCAATTGTTTTTCAATCTCAAATTCCTCTTAACAACGTTGGTAACACCTTGCAACATTCTTCTTTCATTTCATTCATTTTATCATTTGAATATGGAATAACAGTTTTATTGTGGTCAAAGTATTTTTGCAATACATATTGTTTAGCACCTACGCTTTTTAAATATTCTGCGATTTTCAAAACATTTTCTTTATCAACGTATTTAGGGTATACTGTTGTCCTAAACTCATAGTTTTTACCACTTTTCAACAATATGTCGATTGATTGTTTGATTTTTTCCACATCTATTTCTCTTTTTGTTATTTCATTATAATTTTCAAAATCATTTTTAATATCCATTCCTACATAATCAATCTTATCTATAATTCTTTCCAAAATTTCTGGAGTGTATCCATTTGTATGTATTCCAATTACAAAACCATTGTTATATAAAATATCAATATATTTTTCAAAATCTTCATGAACTGTGCATTCTCCACCAGATATAATAACATGGTCAATAAAATCTTTTCTATCTAATAATTTAGGTAAAATCTCTTTATCAAAATCTAATTCTTTTTCTTCTAATAATCCTTTGTTATAACAAAATTCACAATCAAAATTGCATACACCTGTAAATAATGTAGTGCAAATATTATCTGGATAGTCTATCATACTAGACCATATAACTGATTTTATCATTTTATCCTCCGTTTTGTACGAAAAAAAGAAGCGAAGATAATCTAAGCGTTTTATCCTCGCTTCTTTCTTCTATTACATCGTTACAATATTTTTTAATGATTCTACATCTTGTGCATAAACTTTTCCGTTCATTTCTATAGCTGGCATTTGCTCAATGTCTAAACTTACCATCTTAGCTCTTGCCATAAAATCTTCTTCTACATTTGCTTCTGTATAATCAATATGACTATTTTTCATATAATTTTTTAATTCTTCACACATTGGACAATTTGGTATTGTAAATATTTTTACCATGTTTTATTCCCCCTTTAATTTGCTACTTTTTCCATCTCTTCTTGTTGCTTAGCTACTTGTTCTCTATCAATATTTTCTCTTAATCTATCAGCAAGCTCTGCTCTTTTTCCAGCATTAAATTTATCAATAAATACATAATATCCTGTAATTCTTGTAACACCTCTTAAATTAATGCTTCCGCATTTTGGACATTGATCTAATAATCCATTACTCTTTGTATGGCAATCATGGCAAATTGTATATTCTGGAGAAAGAACCCATTGTACACATTTAGTTTTATACCATGTTGTTTCTAACAAATTAAATATTGCTTTTGGACTTGGAACATTATTTCCAGACCAAATATGTATCATGCTTCCTGCTTCAACTAATGAATGGAACTTAGATTGTTTTTGCAATCTTGTAACATAGTCTACATTACTATCGGCTGCAAAGTGAACAGAATTTGTATAATATACGCCAAAAGAATTTTCTTTATGATATGCTAAATCTCCATATTTCTTAATATCTAATTTTGCAAATCTTCCAGCTGTACTCTCGGCTGGTGTTTCTTCTAATTTAAGTGCAATACCATATTTCTTAGATAATTCTTTTGTCTTTTGATACATGAAAGATATTATTTCTAATCCTAACATATATGCTTCATCAGATTCATGTAATTGTTGACCAATTAAATTATATACACATTCGTTTAAACCTACGATACCAATTAAGTAAGAAATATTCTTTAAACGAACATAAGCTTTTCCGTCCATACCTTTTGTATAGAAAGATAATGGTGAATTTTCTTGGCTTGCTACTCTCCATACATAGTTTTGTCTTTGTACATTAGCTCTTGCGGCCATATCCATTCTCAATTCTAGTTCTTTATAAAATGCTTCCATATTCTTACCAACTTTTAAAGGAATATTTGGCATATTTATAGATACATTTTGTCCACCAACAAATCTTAATTCTTCTGGTGTATTTATTAACTTTTTATCCTCTTCTGAGAAATCAATTTTTAATCTACAACATTGTGATACAGAAAATGCATTTCTATCAAATATAAAATAAGGGCAACCATTTTTACTAGAAGATTCGCAGGCAACCATTAATAAAGCTTTTGTTTTTGGATCTGTAAAACATTCTTCATTAATGTGAAGATTAATCTTTGGAAATGCAAATGGCATACCATCAGCATCACCTTCCCCTACTACTTCTAATAATGCTTTTGCAAACATTCTTGATTCCTTTGCGAAATCTTTATATCTTAAAATACGATAACCATGTTCCTTAGCAAAAGCCTCTGTTTCCTCTTGCGTATCAAAACGATAAATATTGTCTAATTCATCAGTTACCATATATTTACCTCTTGGTCCCATAGCAAATACTTCTTCATAATGATGTGGAATAGAAGCATATACATTGAAATCAGAAAATGCAACTTGTCCACCTCTTGCTCCAGCAAGTTGTGATAAATCAAAAATTAAAGTTTGCGCTAATTGTTTAATTTCTTTATATTGCATATCTACTAATAAAGGAGCAAAAAATACATTAATTGCCTCCCAACCAATCGCTCCTGCAAATTGTCCTTGCAAAAATTGTGTGAACGAGCAAATATGTCTTGCTAATACATTAGCACTATTAGCTGGTTTTGAATTTGATGGAATTGTAGGAATATTTTTAATTCCATTTTTCTTTACATATTCTGGAGAATGTCCACTACAATAGAAACGATCTATCATTCCTAAATCGTGAATATGAATTTCACCTGATAAATGAGCTTCTGATATATCAGGATCAAAAACTGTTTTTAAAGCATACTCTTTCAAAATTCTTTCTGCCAATGTTAAGTTGATAGACTCTGGATTATGAGCCGTATTACCGTTTTCTTTATTGGCGTGTTCAATAATCTCAGTTATATTATAGAAAGGAATTGTTGCTTCAGAATTATTTTTCAATTCTTTGTTTAATCCTTTTTCTAATAAAACATTATTTACCATAGATCTTATTAAAGAAGTACTAACAACCGAAAGATTAGCATTCATTAATCTTTCTGTTACAATTCCTGCAATCTCTTTTGCCAACGCTTTTTCGCAATGTGCTTCACGAATTAAAGCATCAACAATTGCAGATTCATCATACTCTTGTCTTTCAGCTTTAGCTGCTGAATCAACCATTAATGCAATATCTAATGCATTGTTTTCTCTTCTCAATTTGATAACATTCATACTCATTTCCTCCTTATGTATAAGTTCCTGAAGTGCTTTTTTCCTATGTAAATAAAAATTTCTTCTTTTGTCTACAATTTTTTACACTATATTTATTTTAGCATAGCGAAAATGAAAATCAATACAAAAAGCAAAAATTTTTTGATAAATTTGAGGTCATTTCCTTATGTATATATTCAGTATTTTCAAGCGTTTCATTGATTTTGCCATAACGACTTTTGTAAATTTTGGAAATCTAATTTCCATAAAAAAAGTTCGATTTTTTATCGAACTTTTTTAATATATTTTTATACTATTTATAATATTTTCTATTGACCTTTGATTTTTATCAATTGCTTTTTCAGTTCCTCTTATTAAAAATGTAATCTCCCTATCGTCAAGAGGAATAAGTATAGCTATTTCTTTTCCAACTGCATTTTCATAAATTACTTTATGCACTACTTTTTGTGCCTCTACCATACCATTTGAAATAGAAATAGTTTCATTTTGCAATGTTTCTACTTCTTCATCTTCATGAAAAAGAGTTAAATTATTTGTGTATCTCTCTCCTAATTCTTGTAAAGGTTTATCATATTTTTGCGATACTTCCATTGCCACAGCACTAATTTCTATATTATTAATTTTATTTCTCACATAAATTAACATCTTTCCATTGTTTTCTTTTTCATAAATTGCACTATACTTAAAAGAAAAACGATACTGATCATTTTTATAATTTATCATTCGAAATTGAAATAGCCCTAATGCAATAATAACTAAAACGGATAAAATAATAATTAATCTTTTTTTCATTTCAAACTAAAACTCCTTTGCGTTGCATTTGTTAATATTATATCCCCTATTTTAGTAATTGTAAATTATTTATTTTTTGATATAATATAAATATTTAAAAATATTTGAGGTGATTATTTATGGCATTTGATGGAATTGTTACAAAAGCTATTGTATCTGAATTAAATAAAAATATACTAGATTCTCGCACAGAAAAAATATATATGCCAAATAAATTAGAACTTTGGTTTATCCTTCATAAAAATAAAGAAAAATATAAACTTCTTATTTCTATTGATCCTTCATCTGCAAGAGTACAGTTAAGCAATTTAGAACGTGCTAATCCAATGAAGGCACCTAACTTTTGCATGGTACTTCGCAAATATTTGCAAGGAAATCGAATAATAAAAATTGAACAGCATGATTTGGATAGAATTATAGAATTTACTTTTGAGGGATTAGACGATTTTGGTGACAGTAAGCAAAAAAAATTAATCATTGAACTTATGGGAAAACATAGTAATGTAATTCTTACCAATGATGAAAATAAAATTATAGATAGCATGAAACATGTAGATAATGAAATGAGTTCGCTTCGTGAAATTTTACCGGCTAGGACTTATGAATATCCGCAAAATCAAGAAAGAGAAAATTTCTTAGGTATGTCGTTACCAATGTTTCAAAATGCAATACAACTAGCACTTTCAAGACCTGCTACTGATAAATTTACTTTTTCACAACGATTAGCAAATGAATTTACTGGATTTAGTCGTACTTTCACAAATAATCTTTGCAACTTTTGCAAAATAGGAGATGAAATTTCAAGTAAAGATGTTTCAGCATTATATTCAAATCTAAATATTTTGTTATACAATATCGGAGAAGGGCTTGCGAATTTAATTAAAATAGAAAAAGATTATCATTTTGATTTATCAGTATATACAACAAATAGTTCAACAACCACTCCTGTATCAGATTTTTTAGATGAATACTATAATGAAAAAGAAACTTTAGAAGAAATTCATAAACATAAAATGGAATTACAAAAAGAAGTTTTATCACATATATGTAAATACGAAAAAAATTTAATGCGTGCTAATGAAATACTTACGGAATCAGCTGATGTAGAAACATATAAACAATATGGTGAAATCATCAGTAGTAATATTTACCGTATGCAAACTGGAATGAAAGAACTTTTAGCAGAAAATTTTTATAATAATAATGAAATGATTAATATACCTTTAAACGAAAGTTACTCGCCTTCTCGCAATGCACAAAATTATTTTAAAAAATATACTAAATTAAAAAATGCTATTCAATATGCAACATCACAAAAATGTGATTATGAAAATAACATTGATTATTTAGAAAACATCAGTTATCAAATTATGGAATGTACGGAACATAGCGATTTACAAGAAATTGAAGATGAATTAACCAAACAAGGATTTCTAAAAAAAGTTACAAAAAATTCTAAAAAAGAAACTAATGCTCCAACTCAATTTATTAAAGAAATTAAAAATGGTATTGAGATTTTAATTGGGAAAAATAATATTCAAAACGAAAAATTAACTTTTAAAATAGCTAATAAAACAGATACTTGGCTACACGCAAAAGATATTCATGGAAGTCATGTAATTATACGAAGCAGTGAAGTTCCAGAAGATGTATTGCTTTATGCCGCTTCTCTTGCAAGTATTCATAGCAAAGCAAAAGGAAACGGAAAAGTAGCAGTTGATTATACACTTGTTAAAAACGTTAAAAAAATTCCCGGTGCCAAACCAGGAAAAGTAACATATACAGATTATAAAACAGTTTTAACAGAACTAAAAAAATAATTGGACAATTTCGTTATTGGACTTTGCATTGATTAACGGAGACGTATATCATATACGCCTCCGTTCACATTTGCACACCCAGAAATTTTCTCAATTCTTTTTCAAGATAATTGTTTTTTATTCATTATAAAATAATGCAGATTAGTCCTCCGCTACCTTCATTAATAATTCTTTCCAATGTTTCTTGCAATTTGCATTGAGCATCTTCAGGCATTTTATATAATTTATTTTGTAGTCCTTCATTAACTAATTCATGAAGTGATTTTCCAAAAATATTAGATTTCCAAATTTGTACTGGATCTCCTTCAAACTCTTTCATTAAATAATTAACTAATTCTTCTGATTGCTTTTCACTTCCCACAATTGGTGAAATCTCAGTTTCAATATCAGCCTTGATTATGTGCAAGCTTGGTGCATGTGCTTTTAACTTAACACCAAATTTAGAACCTTGTTTAATAATCTCTGGTTCTTCAAGCGATAAGTCATCAATATTTGGTGTTACAATACCATAGCCTTTTCTCTTCACATCATTCAATGCAACAGCAATCTTATCATAACTCTTTTTGCTTTGTGCCAACTCTGCTACAATTTTAAATAAATCGCCTTCCTCTTTCACATCAATTCCAGAAATCTCTGTTAATACTTTATAGAACAAATCATTTTCTAATTCCAATTGTAAACTTACCGTTCCATTATCTAATTTAATTTCATTAATTACAACACCGTCAACAATTTCATTATCCGTAACGTTTTGAATTACTTGATTAATCTGTCTTAAATTTTTCATATTTTGGAATGATGTTTTAACAATATCTAATAACGAATTTCTTAGCCAATGTGTTTCATTTAATGTATCTACCCAACTCGGTAAATGAATATCAACTTCATTTACAGGAAATTCATATAATATTTTGTTTAATATTGTATTAATATCATTCTCAGTTAAATTAGCACAATCAATTACAACAACAGGTGCATCATATTTATTCTGCATTTCATCAGCTAACTTCACCGTTTCAGATGCATTTGGTACATTAGTATTTAAAACAATAACAAATGGTTTACCTTGTGCTTTTAATTCTCTTACAACTCTTTCTTCAGCTTCCACATAATCTTCACGTGCAATACCAGTTACATTACCATCTGTAGTTACTAATATTCCTATTGTAGAATGTTCTTCTATTACTTTTCTCGTGCCTATTTCTGCTGCTTCTTCAAATGGAATTTGCTCTTCAAACCAAGGCGTATTTACCATTCTTGGTAAATCATCTTCCATATAGCCCAGCGCATTCTTAACTAAATATCCTACGCAATCTACCATTCTCGTTTTAAATCTAATATTATCGCCTACCACCATTTCTACTGCTTCATTTGGAATAAATTTGGGCTCTGTCGTCATAATTGTTCTACCATTTGAACTTTGCGGTAACTCATCTTTTGCACGCTCTCTTTTATATTCATCTTGAATATTAGGGATAATAGCTAAGTCCATAAAATTTTTAATAAATGTAGATTTTCCTGTTCTAACTGGTCCCACCACCCCAATGTAAATATCTCCGATTTGTTCTATTTGCTATGTCTTGATATATACTGTAATTTTCCATTACATTACCCTCCTTTTATTGATGTGTTTGTACACCTATTGTTTAGTTCATTTATATTAATAGGTTGTATTATTTATGACAAAAAAGAAGACAAATTTTTGAAAAATAAAAATTTGTCTTCTTTTCTTTTGGTATCTTCTATTGGGTCAATGCCACATGAAAACTACGATCAGCAGAAGCACCTGAATTACGTCCAAAATAAAATAACCCCGCAGAGGTGCTATGAGAAAAAATACCACTGCGACTAAAAATCATACCATTTGATGCAAATTCAGAACGATCATTTTCCCATGCATCTGTTCCACCAGATCCAGATTTTGAAGTTTCATAAACCGCATCTCCAAATTTCGTTGCATTCGCTATGTAATCATTCGTCGAATTATCTGCGTCTGGATTGACAGCATATTCATTTCTCTCATAATCATTCTCATATAAACTTCTATATGTTTGATAGGAACCGCTAGTTGTATAAGCCGCCGTATATTCCCAGGCTCCGCCTGTTAAATCGTAAATACCATAAATATTATTGGTGGTACTTCCTCGATATCCGTTGGTAGAAGAATAAGAATAATATTTTTTTGTATGTTCTGTTCCACTATTATCTTTAAAAGTAATTTCCAAAGAACCATCTTCATAATAAATCTTTTTTGATTTTTTATAATCCGCACTCGTAAAATCATCTGGTGTCTCACCCGACATGCCAGTTAGAGCGGTCCAACTTCCTTCACCCTCGTAATAAGAATTATTGTAAAGAGTTGTATTTCCATATTTACTATGTGTTAGATAAGCCACCGCACCCCACTCACTATTTTTGATTTGATGACTTGTCGTATTGCTTAATCCATGCCATTCTGCCATATCTCTAGATTTTTCTACCATTATGCTAAAATCAATATTTCTCCAACTTGTTACATTCGGTCGAACAGTTATATATTCATTTTTGTCGGTATTACTTTTTCTCCCTTGTGTAGCTATATTTGTAGTAATTTTCCCATTTCCTTCAACCGTCACGGTATCGGTACTTTTATCCTCAACTAACTCGGTGGTACTACTGCTCGTCTCAAATTTAGCTACCCAAAATCCATTTAAATCATGATTCCATCCTCCATTTTCAATATTATCAGTAAAGACTGGATGTACTACAAAATCATTCATTTTATCTTCTTTTGTACCTGCAACTAACGGATCTTTTCCATCTAATGTTGTAGTCGGATATTCTTCACTATATACCTTTCCATCGCAATCTTGATTTTGTTTATTGATAAATGCTATCTTTATATTTCCTGATACATTACCACCAGCATGTAAATAACTTGTTATTTGATATGCATATCGTGGAATATATACAAACATCCCTATTACATCACTTTCTACTTGTTCATCAGTAATCACTGTACCTGCTGGCTTTGACAAATATTCATCTCGCACATCAGCATCAATTGTAAATACATTTGCCCATTGTCTTACATTCTCCCTATAATCATACCAATCACTATTTTTATCTGCAATCACCCAATTGCTTCCGTTATATATAACTGGTATACTTCCTGTTGGAATATCAACGGTAATGACAGAATGAAATTTTGCATACTCACTTTCTTGCCCGCCACTTTCGATATCTGATTTTCCAGTATATAATTTTCCGTTATATTCAAATCCACTTAACAAATATACTTCACCTGTTTTGGCATCTACGTACCAATTACTCGTTCCATATGTTGGTAATTTTAGTCCAAGGACTTGTTCATCTGTTAACTGATAT
>CANQLS010000013.1 GCA_947624765.1 uncultured Clostridia bacterium | reverse complement strand
GAAGGCTATATCTACTGAGAATATTGGTTTCTATGGAGAACGCGATGGCATTTTTGGAGTGCTGATAAAGGAGAAGGCGAACCTATTTCCTAGTTTACTACTCTACATTCCGTGGATGGACCATGAAGTTTTAGATGAGAAGTATAGGAAGAGTAAAGAAAAAGAATACCAAAGACGAGAAGCCAACTATCAACGGCTACTACTTCTTTTATGTGAAAAACACGTAAAAGAACCAGAATATTTGAAGAGTTTTGTGGTGAATGATTTGCCACTTGACTTACCAAATCGAGTTGTGCTAGATGGTTCTATTCCAAGAGCAAAGAACCTTCTAGCACAAGGTGGCAAATTGATTGGGAGTACAGGAAATCCAATATTTGCCATAACCTACAAGCGCTGGGAAGAAGATTGGCTCACGATTTTTTTGCCCGGTCTAGTCGATTATCGAGGACCTTTGGCACTGGAATTGAAAAAAAACTCTTCAATTTCATCGGAATTGGCAGTAAAAGTCGTGATGGCGTTGCCACACGACGAATATTACCGAACCGAGGTAATATACCATGATTGCATTGAGGATTTTTCCGATTCCGTGTTACTGGGGTTGAGAGATCAAATCGGCTATGTGCCTCAAATAGGTAACTTCGTGGATGACTTGCTAAATCAACCGACACTTATCTTTTCTCATGAAGGGAAAAGATATATCGACTTCGACGACGAGAAACCTGCACTTGTCGTCATCGATAGACGGCTCTATATCTATGAGCCGCCTCACTAAGAATAAAGCAACTGTTTTTACAGTTGCTTTTTCCATTATATTACGATACAATAATCAAGATGAGGTGATCAATTGAAAAAGTTATTAATTGCAGAAAAGCCAAGCGTTGCAATGGAATTTGCAAAAGCTTTGAAAATAAATAGTAATAGAAAAAATGGTTATTTAGAGTCAGAAGATTATATTGTTACTTGGTGCGTAGGTCATTTGGTTACAATGAGTTATCCGGAAGTTTATGATGAAAAATATAGAATGTGGAGATATGATACACTTCCTTTTATTCCTACAGAATGGAAATATGAAGTGATTGAAAATGTTAAAGAGCAATTTGAAATAGTAAAAAGTTTATTAACACGTGAAGATGTAGATACTATTTATGTTTGTACAGACTCTGGACGAGAGGGAGAATATATTTATCGTCTAGTTGATAGCATGGCTAATGTGCATGGAAAGCAGAAAAAACGTGTTTGGATAGATTCACAAACAGAAGAAGAAATTTTAAGAGGTATTCGTGAAGCAAAAGATTTATCAGAGTATGATGCTTTATCAGATAGTGCATATTTAAGGGCAAAAGAAGATTACTTAATAGGAATTAATTTTTCAAGATTACTCACATTAACTTATGGGAAAAAAGTTGCTAGTTTAAATGGCGAAGAAAAAGTTTCAATTTCTATTGGTAGAGTTATGACATGTGTTTTAGGTATGATTGTTAATCGAGAAAACGAAATTAGAAATTTTGTAAAAACAAACTTTTATAAAATACAATCTCAATTAGAAGGCGAAATTATTGCGGAATGGAAACGAGATGATAAAACAGTATATTCATTTGAAATTTTAAAATCGGTAAGTGAAAAAGATAAATTTTATAATGAAAATGGTTTTCAAAATAAGGAAGATGCTAATTTGTTTGTTGAAGAACTGAAAAAGGGAAATCCTAAAGCAGTTGTAAAAGAGATTTCTAAAAAGAAACAAAAAGAAAATGCACCACTTTTATATAATTTAGCGGAATTACAAAATGATTGTACAAAAAAATTTAAAATTTCACCAGACCAAACTTTAGAAATTGTGCAAGAATTATATGAAAAAAAATTAGTAACTTATCCAAGAACAGATGCAAGGGTATTATCTACTGCAGTTGCAAAAGAAATTACGAAGAATTTAAATGGACTTGCGAAATGGAATCAAGATGAAAAAATAAAAAGTATTTTGCAAGAGATGATTACTAATAAATATAGTACAGATATTGTTAAAAGCAAGTATGTAAATGATTCGAAAATCACAGACCATTATGCTATTATACCAACTGGGCAAGGTTTTGAAAATTACACAAAACTTAGTGAATTACATCAAAATATTTTTAAGTTAATTATAAAAAGATTTTTGAGCATTTTCTTTCCATCAGCCGAATATCAAAAAATGGTATTAGAATTAGATATTGCTGGTCAAAGCTTTTTTGCAAATAGTAAAGTTTGTACTCAAAAGGGATATTTAACAGTAATTGAAGAAGATAAGGAAGAAGATGAAATCAAATCTTCAGAAAAACTAGCGAAATTAAAAAAAGGACAAGAATTAAATATAGAAGATATAAGCATAAAGGAAGGAGAAACAACACCGCCAAATAGATATACGTCAGGTTCTATGATATTAGCTATGGAGAATGCTGGAAAACTTATTGAAGATGAGAAACTAAGAGAACAAATTAAAGGAAGCGGTATTGGAACTAGTGCTACAAGAGCTGAAATTATAAAAAAATTAAATCGTATTGGGTACATAGAAACAAATCAAAAAACACAAATATTAACGCCAACAAACAAAGGTGAATTGATTTATAAAGTTGTAAGATATGCAATGCCAGATATGTTAAATCCACAACTTACAGCTAGTTGGGAAAAAGGATTAGATATGGTAGCAAAAAAAGAAATACTAGCTGAAGAATTTATGAAAAAATTAGAAAATTACATACGTTTAAAAGTCAGCAAAGTAAAAATGATACGAGGATAAATCAAACTATAATTATTTGTATTTTTACTTTTATGATATTGACATATTATAACCTGTTAGGTTATAATATGTATGCAGGAGGTACTAATGAGTGGTAATAATAAAAACGAGCAAATATCTAAAAGACATAAATAAAAAAATACAAAATAAGTATTTGTTTAAAGAGCAAGATACAATTGATGCTATCGAAGAACTATTTAAACAAAGTAAAAATATGGAAGAGTTAATGAAAAATCCGTTACATATAGTGTATGGTATAGAAAAGAAACATGGAAATCTTAAAGAAATATATACGGCGAATATTAATAAAAAATTAAGAATGTATATAAAGCCAATAGGCGTATACCCATATAATTTAATAGAAATTAATCAAATAGAATTAAGAAAAATAGACGATAGGCATTACGGGGAGGGATAAAGGCAAATGATTTATTTTGGAAAATATTTAAAAGATTATCTTGAATTTAATAATATATTGCAAAGTGAATTGGCAATGCGAATGGGAATTACGCAAAAACATATGAATGAACTATTGAACGGAAAAGCAAATATAACGCTAGAAATGGCTGCAACCATAGAAAGATTAACTGGAATAGACTCAAGCTTTATAATAAATGTTGAAAATTCTAGAAAATTAAAAGAAGAAATACTTGAAGAATATGGCACTACAAAAGAGATAGAAAAAAAGATGAAAAGCGAATATTGTTTAAATGAACTCAAAAAGAGTAAGTGGATAAATTTTAAAGACGAGTCAGATATATTACAGATTTGTATAGATATTCTAGATTTCTTAAAAATAAAAAATTTTAATATAGTACCTCAGTTGGAAAATCAAGTTTTATTTAAGAAACAGGGAGAAAATTTTAATAAGTTAGCTTTATGGATAGCACATTGCGATCAAATAAGCAGTAATCAAAATGTTTCGGAGTATCTTAACCATAATTTATTATTTTTAATTAAAGATTTAAAAGACTATGCATATCAAAATGAAATAGATATTAAAAAATTAACTAGGTTATTTAATACTTATGGTTTTTATTTCGCATGTGAAAAGGCTTTAAGCGGTACAAAAGTTAGAGGCTGTTTTAGGGTTAGAGGAAAACAACCCGCAATATATATAACTGATAATTATGCTGGAAAAGATTCCTTTTACTTTGAAATATTTCACGAACTTGGGCATTGTAAGTCAGATTATAATACTGGGAAGAATAAAATAATTATAGATGGAAATTCCGAAAAAGAGGCGAGAGCTGATAAGTTTGCATTGCAAACTATGATTGATGAAGATGTTTGGACTCAGATTATAGATACTGATATGACACAAGAAGAAATAGAAAAGATATCTAAAAAATATAAAATTCCAATGAGCTTTATTGTTGGTAGATTAGCCAAAAACAAAAAAATTAATTATACAAGTATGCTATATAGAAATAATTATAGAAAGTAAAAAATAAATCGTACCTCAAAATTAGTTTTTTAGCTTATTTTGAGGTATTATAATTTATAAGAAAATTCTTTATATGTTTATTTTATTCTTTTCAAAATTACAAAATTTGCTATAGACAATCATTAATTCACCTTTTTGATCGTTTTTGCATACATTATATTGAAATACAAAATGAATGAGGTGAATATTTTGGAAAGCTATATCATAGAAGGGGGAAGGAAACTCGATGGAGAAGTAAATATTTCTGGTTCGAAGAATGCAGCATTACCAATCATTGCAGCTACTCTTTTAAATCCTGAAAAATCTGAAATCGAGAACTGCCCAAATATACATGATGTTTTCATTATGCTAAACATTTTGGAAATATTAGGTTGCAAAGTACATAAGGAAAATAGTAAAATAACAATTGACACTTCACAAATTAATGATTATGAGATACCAGAAAATTTGATGAGAGAAATGCGTTCTTCTGTTATTTTAGTTGGTGCTTTATTGGGAAGAAAACATAAATGTATTTTCACATATCCTGGTGGTTGTGAAATTGGAGCACGACCTATTAATATGCATTTGGAAGGTTTTAAACAACTCGGTGTAGAAATTGTGGAAGAATACGGCAGAATTACTTGCAGTTGTGAAAAACTAAAAGGAGCTGATATCACATTAGATTTTCCATCTGTTGGTGCAACTGAAAATATTATGCTAGCAAGTTCTGTAGCAGAAGGAACTACTTATATTAGAAATGTTGCACGTGAGCCTGAAATAAAAGATTTACAAGATTTTTTAAACGGAATGGGTGCTAATATTATTGGTGCTGGCAGTAACACAATTATTGTAAAAGGTGTATCACAATTTCATGAAACTAGTCATAAAGTAATTCCAGATAGAATTGAAGCTGGTACTTATTTATGCATGGCAGTTGCAACGCATGGAAATATTGTATTAAAGAATATTAATTCTGAACATATTAGTACAACAATTCATAAACTAAGACAGACAGGCGCCAAAATAGAAGTTCATAAAAATGAATTATCCATTTGTGCTCCCAAATTAATATCTCCAATTAATATCAAAACTTTGCCTTATCCTGGCTTCCCTACTGATATGCAATCGCAATTTACAGCATTATTATCTATTGCAAATGGTACATCTATTGTTGTTGAAAATATTTTTGAAAATCGTTTTAAATATGTAAATGAATTAATTCGTATGGGTGCAAATATCGTGGTTGAGGGTAGAACTGCTATTATTCAAGGTGTAGATACTTTAAAAGGAGCTATGGTTGAAATTAAAGATTTACGAGGCGGTGCGGCATTAGTATTAGCTGGATTAATGGCAGATGGCGAAAGTAAAATTTCAGGAATTCATTATTTAGAAAGAGGATATGAAAATATTGTGGAAAAATTACAATTATTAGGTGCAAAAATAGAAAAGAAATGATATACTTAAAATACTTATGAAAATAGAAGAGGGATATTATGGCAAGAATAAATGATTTTAGAACATTGAATTTATCTGAGAAACCCACTCCTACAAAGAAAAATGTAGGAGCTGTTTCTAAGCCAGTAAGAAAAACTAATGTAAATTCAAAAAAGAATATTAATCAAAACAAATCAAAAGAAAAAACGAAACCAAAGAAAAACGGATTAGGACTTGCTTTATTTTTCTTAGTATTAGTGCTAGCTGGAACTTTTATAGGTTGTTTGTTTACGCCAGTGTTTAACATTACTGTTATATCGATACCAGATGGCGTCAGAGTTTCAAGAGATGAAATTAGTGGAAAGTTAGATAAAATTAAAGGCGAAAATATCTTGAAAGTTAATGTATCTGCTTTAGAAAATGAAATAGAAAGCATTCCTTATGTACGACATGCAAAATTGAAAAGGATATTTCCAGATGAAATAGAAGTTCATTTTAGAGAACGAGAACCTTATGCAATTGTAAAATATTTAGAATCATTTGTACTTATGGACAAGTTTGGCTATATTTTAGAAATAAAAAAGGAAAATGACCAAGAGGATTTAGCTATTATTTATGGAATAGAATCTGATACATATACTCCGGGAGAAAAATTAGATGATATTGCAGGATTAAAATATGAAAATGTAACTTACCTGCTCGAGACATCTTATCAAAATCAATTTAATTATACTATTGATGAAATAAATTATACAGACTCTGAAAATTTAATTATGTCTGTGAAAGAATTAGATATTGATATTATTTATGGAAGCGTAGACAAAAGTATTTTAGCAGAAAAAATGAATTATTTGAATGGAATATTAAAAAAGTTAGATGGCAAGCAGGGAAAATTAGATATAAGTAGTACAAATTATTTAGAAAAAACAATTTTTACGGAAAGATATTGAGGTGGTAAAATTATGACGAAAACGAAAGGTACAAAAATTACTATAGGAATAATCTGCTTCTTGTTAATGTTCATGGTAACATGGCAAATCAGAACAATTAGTGTTAGCGAGTCTGAAATTTTAAGATTAAAAAATGAAAATGAATTAAGGGATGAAGTTAATCAGTGGAAAGATATGTATAATTTAGCTATGGATAAAAATTCCGAACTTAGAAGTAAAATAGAAGAATATCAAAATGCATCTTCCGAATCTAATGCTACAGTAGCACTTATAAAAAAAGAGTTGGATGAGGCTAATTTATTAGCAGGATTAGTAGATGTAAAAGGTCCTGGAATTCGTATTAATTTAGATGATACAAAAGCAATTAATCAAATTGCAATAGAAGCAGGCTGGTATGATCCAAATGTATTTGTAATTCATGATTCGGATTTATTAATGATAGCTAATGAGTTAAGAGCTGCTGGTGCAGAAGCTATTAGCATAAATGGACAACGAATTTCGAGTCAAACGGAAATTCGTTGTGTTGGACCAGTTATTTCAATAAATGGTGCTAAGTATGCTGCTCCTTTTGTAATTGAAGCTTTAGGCGATGCTGATTATTTAACGAGTTCAATGAGTTTAAGAGGAGGAATTCTTGATTCTTTAAAGCAGGCTAGTATTGATGTTACAATAGATAAAGAAGAAGAAATTATTATTGAAAGATATAATAGAGCTTTGACTAATAAATATGCAAAACCATTTGAAAAATAAGGGGAGGGTTAGAGATGACAATAGCTATAGTGATAGGTTGTATTTTGGGGGCATTAGTTGGAATTCTTGCTCCAACTATTCCTTATCAATATTCTAAATATACTGCAGTAGCAATTATGGCTGCTTTTGATAGTGTAGTGGGTGCTATTACAGCAATGCAACAAGGTAATTTTAATATGAAGGTATTTGTAACAGGATTTTTTACAAATGGATTAATGTCAATTGTATTTACTATGTTTGGTGAAAGATTAGATGTAGATATTTATTTAGCAGCAATCTTTGTATTTGTTGACAGAATATTCAAAAATATTTCTATAGCACGAAGATGTTTTATGGAAAACAAGGAAAAGAAAATGAAAGAATAAAATTTATATATAACTAATATTAAGGACGTAAATTTTTGATGTTTAGTATTATCAAAAGTCTACGTCTTCAGCTACGCATAAGGAAATTTTTATACTGTAATATTGATGTAATATTTCTGTAATATTTTCGTAATATTCTATTGACTTTTGAAGCAGAATATAATATTCTTTATGTGTGAATTTGATTAGGGAGGTATAGAATTGGCCATCGGGGATATTATTATAGGGATTGACATCGGCACCTCGAAAGTGTGTTGTTGTTTAGGTCAAATCAATAAATTTAATCAAGTAGAGATTTTAAATTCGAGTAGTGTTGTGTGCAACGGATTTAAGAAAGGCAAAATAGTTAGTACCGATGCGGTTGCAAGAGCTATACGATTTGCAGTAACAGACATAGAAACAGTACAAGATTTTACAATAAAATCTGCGTATGTAAATATAGTTGGAAAGCATGTTTCTATTTTTAAAACTAAATATAGTGTAAAGCTTGAAGATAAATACGAAGGGGTAACGCAGAAAAATATTGATGAAATTATTCAAAATGTTGGAAATATAGAAATACCAGAAGGTCAGCAGATTATAGATATTGTACCTTCAAAATTCATTACGGATACTAAGGTTACTGATGATCCTATAGGAATATTTACAGATATTTTAGAAGCGGAATTAGATGTTATTATTGCAGATAAGCAAGTTGTAAAAACTATTGGATTAGCTATGCAAAAGGCAGGACTTATGATAGACGGAATTGTTATTAATGGATTTGCCTTGAAAGATATTGTTCTAACTGAGGAAGAAAAGGAAAAAGGAGTACTGCTATTAGATATTGGTGCGGGAAATATAGATATTTCTATTTTCAAAAATAATGGAATTATTTATACTGATTCTATTCCAGTTGGAGGAGATACAATTACAAACGACATATCAGTAGGATTAGATATTTCTTATCAAGAAGCGGACAAACTTAAAAAGCAATATGGACTAGCTAGTACCGCATACATAGATCATGATTATAATATAACACTTGCTACTTATAATGGTGAGGAAAAAACTAAAAGTGTAAAATGTTCAGAACTTGTGGAAATCATGGAAGCAAGAGTAGAAGAAATGTTTACATTAGTTAAATCAGTTATCGATTCTAATGATTTACAAAACATAATTCAATCTTGTGTTATTTCAGGACAAGGAATGAATGCGATAAATAAATGTGAAAAGACAGCAGAAAAAATTTTACATACAACAGTTCGTTTTGGAAGTTCTAAAACAGCTAACTTAATAAAGCCAGAATGTGTAACAGCTTATGGCATAGTGAAATATATTTCTAATATTAAACATTCAAGAAATATTGGAAGTAAAATTCAAGTAGATGAAGATCCAACCTTCTTAGAAACTGCATTTCAGTCTATTAAAGACTTTGTTGGATCTGCAATTAGTAAATTTAGAAAGTAGGGGGAATTAAAGGTGTACGATCAAGAAAACAATTATGAAAATGGAGCCACTGATGGACTTGCGAAAATCAAAGTAATTGGTGTTGGAGGAGCAGGCAACAATGCAGTAAACAGAATGATTGATGCTGGTGTTAAAGGCGTTGAATTTATTGCAGTTAATACAGATAGACAAGCATTAGTATTAGCAAAAGCTCCAACTAAAATTCAAATTGGTGAAAAGTTAACTAGGTGTTTAGGTGCAGGAGGAGATCCTAATATAGGTGAAAAAGCTGCAGAAGAGTCAAGAGAAGAAATTGCAAATGCTTTAAAAGGTGCTGATATGGTATTTGTTACTGCCGGTATGGGTGGTGGAACAGGAACTGGTGCTGCACCAATAGTTGCTCAAGCAGCAAAAGAATTAGGTATTTTAACTGTAGCTGTTGTAACAAAACCTTTTACTTTTGAAGGAAAAAGACGTGCTCAAAATGCAGAAAGAGGTATGGCAAATTTAAAAGAAAGAGTAGATACTTTGGTAGCTATTCCAAATGATAGATTACTTCAAGTAGCAGAAAGAAAAACTTCTATGATTGATGCATTTACAATGTCAGATGAAGTTTTAAGACAAGGTGTTCAAGGTATATCAGATTTGATTGCAGTACCTGGTTTAATTAACTTGGACTTTGCAGATGTTAAAACAATTATGTATGATACTGGTATGGCTCATATGGGAATTGGAAGAGCAACAGGCGAAAATAGAGCTGAAGATGCTGCTAAACAAGCTATCAATAGTCCTCTTCTTGAATCATCTATTGAAGGAGCAAGAGGAGTATTGCTAAGCATAGCTGGTGGACCAGACCTTGGAATTTTTGAAGTTAATACAGCTGCTGAATTAGTACAAAAGAGTATAGATCCAGATGCTAATATTATATTTGGTGCAATAATTGATGAAAATATGGGAGACGAGATGGCAGTTACAGTTATAGCTACAGGATTTGATAAAGACAGAGTACCATTGTCATCTGTTATGGTTGATAAAGTATTAGACAGAGCATTTGATAAAATACCAACACCAGAAACGAAACCAGATAACACTAATGAATTAGATATCCCTGCTTTTTTAAGAAAAAATAAAAAAATAATCGAATAATAATAAATTAATGTAAAATTAGAAAGAACATGTCTGAATTAGTAGACGTGTTCTTTTTTGTTATGCGAAACTACGACAGATTTTGCAATAGACAAGTATTATAATATGTTTATATTAAAACCAAAGACGGAGCGATTATGATTATCTATTTAGATATTCTTTTTTTGAAGCATTTTATAATGAATTACTTTTTAATTGAGATAACTAGCAAAGCACTAAAACAAAAAACGAAAGTAATAAATAAAATGATAGCTACTATTTTAACTTCTACTTATTCTGTAGTAACGATTTTATATTCATTGGAAAATACAATAATTAAAATACTTATTGCGACCATTATTGTTTTAATTGCATATAGCCCAAGAGAGATTAGTGATTTAATAAAAGATGTAATTATGTTATATGTGATTACTTATTTTATAGGAGGAATGATGACATCTCTTATAAATTATTTTCCTACACAAACAATATGTGCAATACTTGCAATTTTAATTGGAGACTTTTTGCTTAAAATTTCAAGAAAGATATTACAAGATATTATTAAAAAAGATAATTATTTTTGTAACATTCAAATACAATTAGGCGACGAACTATTTTATGCAAAAGCTTTAATAGATACAGGACACGATTTGCAAGATACAATAAGCGGGGATACAGTAATTATTATGACAAATAGAAAAATAGAAGAATTTTCTAAAGAATTAAGTAGCGTTTTAAAAGGAGAACATATACAAATTCCGACTGAATATGAAACTAAAATTAGAATGATAACATATCAATCTTTAGGAAATAAAAATGGAGTTTTATATGGTATTAAAGTAGATAAAGTAATTGCATATTATGATGGAGCAACTATAGAAAATAAAAATGTAATTATGGCACTAACTGAAAATGAATTTCAAAAATTTGATGCTATCCTTGGTTTAAATTTACTTGAGGAGGGAGAGAAAATTGGAAATACTTCTATTATTGAAATTAAAAGTAAAAAAACTATGGGCAAAAATTTTAACTACAATTAATATTTTAGGAAATGGTGAAGTTTTTTATATTGGTGGAACAGACACTTTACCACCACCTTTATCACAAAAAGAAGAAGAAGAGATTTTAGAAAAATTAAGAAAAGATGATAATAGTGTAAGAAAAATATTAGTGGAAAGAAATTTAAGACTTGTGGTGTACATAGCAAAAAAATTTGAGAATACTGGTGTAGGAATTGAAGATTTAATTTCTATTGGGACAATTGGACTTATGAAAGCTATTAATACATTTGATGCAAAGAAAAATATTAAATTAGCTACTTATGCTTCTAGATGTATAGAAAATGAAATTTTAATGCATTTAAGAAGAAATAGCAAAATCAAAAATGAAGTTTCTATTGATGAACCTCTTAATACAGATGGCGACGGAAATGAATTATTATTATCAGATATATTAGGCACTGAAGATGATGGCGTATTTAAAACAATTGAAGATGAAGTTGATAAACAACTGATTAAAGAATCTATGAGTAAATTATCTAAAAGAGAAAAAATAATTATGGAACTTCGATTTGGGTTTGAATCTGGAAAAGAAAAAACTCAAAAAGATGTAGCAGATATGCTTGGCATATCACAATCGTATATTTCGCGATTAGAAAAAAGAATTATTCATCGCATGAAACGTGAGATGACAGCAAAGTTATAATAAAATTGCACTCCTTTTCATTAGAATTAAGTATAGAATAAAAATCTCCTGGCAATAATGAAATTAAGAATCATTATTGTCAGGAGGTTTTTATGATAAACAAAGTAGAGATTACCAATGTAAACACATCAAAACTACCTGTATTATCAAATGAAGAGAAAAACGAATTATTTATTAAAATTAAACAAGGTGATGAAGAAGCACGACAAAAATTTATTAATGGAAATTTAAAATTAGTTTTAAGTGTTGTAAAAAAATTTAACAATCGTGGTGAAAATCCAGATGATTTATTTCAAGTAGGCTGTATAGGATTAATTAAGGCAATTGATAATTTTGACTTGTCTCAAAATGTATTGTTTTCTACGTATGCAGTTCCTATGATTATAGGAGAAATTAGAAGACATTTAAGAGATAATAATTCTATTCGTGTAAGCAGATCTCTTCGCGACATAGCATATAAAGCATTACAAGCAAAAGAAAAATTAATAACAAAAAATGCGAAAGAACCAAGCATTGATGAAATAGCAACAGAAATCGGTTTCAGCAAGGAAGAAATCTCATATGCTTTAGATGCAATTCAAGAACCAGTTTCATTATATGAACCTGTTTATAATGACGGAGCCGATAGTTTATACATTATGGATCAAGTACGAGACAATAAAAATTTAGATGAAAATTGGATAGAAGATATTGCTATTAGTGAGGCAATGAAAAAACTAAACGAACGCGAAAAAATGATTTTAACAAAAAGATTTTTTGATGGTAAAACACAAATGGAAGTAGCTGATGAAATAGGAATTTCTCAAGCACAAGTATCCAGATTAGAAAAAACTGCATTGTTACGCATGAAAAAAAATATTTAAAAAAGAGGCTGTCTGATTGACGACAGCCTCTTTCCATACTCACCGTCTCCAAATGTAGGATGATTCTCTTATGGGGTCAGGTTCAAAGTTCTGACATTGAAGAACATAGAAAGACGAATCTTCAGGTTCTTCTACTCGAGGAAAAAACTCTTCCACCGCCAATATGACGAATGGAAAACGCTCCATTTTTTTATTTTCTCGAACATAGACCTTATCACATCCTCCTTTACTGCTTGGAAGGGCATGACAGCGTCTGCAGAAGCTGCACAGGTGTGCAGCAGAGCGAAGTGCAGTCGGCTTTTTGGGGAGCAAAAAGAATTTGCTCTTACATTTGAGGGCATAAAATCTTTTCCCTCCTTCACGCAGTTTTTGCAACTGCGCAAGGTTCATTTCTGTCCCTGTGGTTGACATTTGGATGACTTGCCGAATGGCGGCTTGGTTAGCCGCATCGTAATTCTGGTAGACTTTGCTTTCGTAGTTGTTTACCCAGGTTCCTTGTTTGGTATCATCCATAGTTAGATACCCTCCTTTCTTTATTAACATAATCATTATAAATAAACCGAAAAAATTTGTCAATATCAAACACATAAAAAGGAAAGAATTTTTTTCTTTGGCATATATATAATAGTAGAAAAAATGTTTCTAATTTTATAATGAGGAGAAAAACAATGGGAAGAGCAATGACATTTAAACAGAAAGAGGTTATCAATTTATCGGATGGCAGAAGACTACGGATATGTGCAAGATGTAGAAGCTGACTTCGAAACTGGAAAAATAACTGCGATTGTTGTACCAGGGACGAGCAAAATGTTTACGATTGGTTCTAAAGGAGATATTACAATTCCTTGGAATAAAATTGCTCGAATTGGCGACGATATTATACTTGTAGAGATATGACGTGAAACACGCGGGATGTTGCATATTTGCTGGAAAAAATTTCTTGTAAAAAAACTTAAAAATTTTGTTGACATTTGTCTTTTGGCGTGCTAATATAATAATTGTCGACTGCGAAAAACGTTACATAAAGTATTGAAAAATAATTTTAAAAAAGTAACAAAAAATTGTTGACAAAAATAAGCATCCCTAGTATAATACAGACATTCCTGACGAGAGGAATAAAGCACATTGAAAAGTAAACAATGAGTAAAAGAGAAAAACCAAGCGAGTAAGAAA
>CANQLS010000012.1 GCA_947624765.1 uncultured Clostridia bacterium | reverse complement strand
TGGGGTGAAGAAGAGCCTAATGGAAATACAATTATTAGTGCTAAAATCGTACCAAATTTTGAGGCTATTAAAGAAAAATTAGGAAACTTAACTGACTTTCAATTAAAAGAAAAATTTGGAGAAATAATTAAATCAATTAACCATAAATTATCTTCTTATAAAGCTATTCAAAAATGGAAACTATCTGCAGAAGAATTAATAAAAACAACAACTCAAAAAATTAAAAGGTTTGAAGAAATCAAAAAAGAAAAGAAAACAAAAAAATGAAAATCTTCGGATTTTCATTTTTTATACATAAGTAAATTATACTCTAATATAAGGATATTTGTTATAATAATGGAGTCATATAAATTGGTAAATAAACAATTCCATCTTCTTCTTTATAATCTCCAGTATGAATAACATAAGGAATATATAGTTGTTCTTTATATTTTTTAATAAATTTTTTAATAGAAGTTAATGTATAATTTTTGCCTGATTTTACCTCTATAGGTGAAATATTATGTCTAGAACTAATTTTAGATTTAGCAATTAAGAAGTCAATTTCCATTCTATCTAATTTATTATTTTTAGATGGATTAGAATAAAAATATAATTTATGTCCAGAAGCGACTAACATTTGTGCAACTATATTTTCAATAATCATTCCTTCATTAAATTCTAATTTATCAAATAAAATTTTTTTATACACTTCTTCTGTAACAAGACCATTTTCATCAAATGAATGTGATATTAATAGCCCTGTATCTGCCATATAACATTTTAAAGTCATGAAATCTGTATTTAATTTTAATCCTATGCTTGGTTCACTCGAATTATAACATGGATTTATTATCATTGCATCTTTCAACCAAAACATAGCTCCTTCATAATCTCTAAATCTTGCTTCTTTATTAATAGAAGATAATTTAAATTTTTTTTCGTGTTTTTGCAATTGTGCAGGTATTTCATCAAATATACTTTCTACTTTCAAATTATATTCTTCTGCATGTTTTCCTATATCTTGCCTATATAAATCTAAAATATTTCTTTTGATTTGGTCCACTTTCTTAAAATCTTTATGTGTTTTATATTCTTCAACTGCTTGTGGCATTCCTCCAACAATCATGTATTGTCTAAAATAATCCATGATTTTTCTGTGCATAGCTTGACCTAATGGTTTATGCTCGTCGTAACACTTTCTAATTAAATCCATTAAATTATCTGCACCGCATAGCCCATAAAAATTCTTCGAAATCCATTGGGTGTAATTCTATGTGTTGTTCCTCAGATGGTATCAAAATATCTTTTACATTCTTTTTAATTGACATTAACGAGCCTGTTTCTATATAATCATATCTTCCATCTTCAACTAAATATTTAATGGCAGAACGTGCTTTAGGATATAATTGTACTTCATCAAAAATTATTAAACTATTACGTTCATATAAAGTTACATTGAAATAATTTGATAAATATAAAAACAAATTGTCTAAATCATTTAAATAATATTCGAACATTTCTTTTATTTCATTAGAAACTCTATTAAAATCTATTAGAATATATGTTTTATAATTTTCTCGTGCAAAATTTTCTGCAATATAGCTTTTTCCAACACGTCTAGCACCATCGATTAATAAAGCAGTTTTTCCATTACTATTTTCTTTCCATTCTAATAATTTTTGATATATTTTTCTCTTCATAGCACAATGAACTCCTTTCTGTATTATATTTTTAATGAAATTAATATTTATTATGTATTATTATATCACGAAATCGCGATTTTTTCAATGGCATTTTTACACGAAATCGCGATTTTTATATTGCTGTTTTTACACGAAATCGCGATTTTTGCTTGTAGATTTTACATCAAATAATACTGAAAAGCCATGTAAATATAGGCGTAGCGGTGGTCAATGACCACCGCTACATTATTATTTTTCAATTTTTACTAAAACTTTAGGTACTGTGATATCATCGTTTTTGTCTTTTTCTTCATGTATTCGTTTTATTATATAATAAGGAACATAAAAAGGTATTATCATTTGTAATGCAACCATTGTTACTGTAAATAATATACCACCATTTGTTATTTTATAAATAATCTCAATTGGAGTTCCTGGAAAGTTATTAGATATAAACATCAAATTTCCACCAGTAAAATTGTTTACAATTAATGCTATCGCACTTATACTTAATATTAAACCTGCAAAATATTTGATATCATCTTGCTTTAATTCTATATATCGTGTTTTATTAACTAATATTCCTAAATATACCATTGAACCATGAAATAGAAAGCTATGTATGCTTAAAAAATGGAAAAATGGATACATTGGTAATGATGTAGATGGATATATAATAAATACTATTCCGCCTACTATAGAGCCAGTTGCTAGAAATACATCTCCCACTCTTTTTAATGTGCCTTTCGCAAATGAACTAAAAATTCCAGCATATAATAGCATACTACAATAATATAGTGGCAAATATGTATTTACTGCTTTTAATGAATTTTGATGTATGTTAAAAATTATCTTTATAATTTCTAATATGCACATGATTATTGTTACTTGCATTATTATTTGATGAACTTCTTTTTTAGTTTTGTTTTCCGCTTTCTTTAGTGAAATAGCTATCCCCATTACTGTAAGTGCAATTAAAATAAAATGTTCTATTGTAAATATTCCACAAGCCTGATATTCGCCCATCTTAGAAAACATTTTTCTCATCTCTTTCTATCTATCTTAAAGATTAAAAATTATATTAATTATTAATCACAATATCGATTATAGCATAATTTTGTCGAAAATTCTATATATTTTTGATTTCTTACAGATTTTGTGATATAATGCAGTTTCAGAGAAAGTAGGTTTTAAAATGTATTATTGGTGGCTAAATGTTAATCCTAAAAAGATTAGATTTAAAGAATTAGATATAGATGATGTTTTTGAATATTCTACGCTTAACGAAGATGGTTCATTAATAAAACTTTCACACAACTTTGAAGAGGCAAACGAAGGCGAAACTGTTATTATTTATGAAGTTGGACAAACGAATGAAATTATTGGTATTGGAGAAGTTTATCAGAAGCTTTCTGATAATACTATTAAATTCAAGAAGGTAGAAGGATTTGCCGAACCAATCCCACGTTATGCAATTGAGGAAAATCGTGAAATTGTAAATATTGAAGCTTTCAGAAATCAGCAAGGTTCATTTTTTAAGCTTTCAAAAAGCGAATATGATGCAATTATGGTAGTTATTCGAGAATATAACCCTCAGAAACGATATAGGCCTTATGTTCCTTATACAAAGGAATCTTTTTTGTCGGAAGTGTTTTTTGAGGAAGATGAATTTGACGAATTGAAAGCATTGATTGAATCACGAAAAAATGTTATTTTGCAAGGTGCTCCAGGTGTTGGAAAAACGTTTATTTCTAATAAAATTGCTTATGCTATTATGGGAGAAAAAGATGATGATAAGATTTTAAATATTCAATTTCATGAAAGTTATTCTACAGATGAGTTTTTGGAAGGCTACAGACCAGATGGAATTGGTATTTACAAATTTCGTAGAGGTTGTTTTAAAATTCATTGTGCTAAAGCGGCAAATGATCCTACTCATAAATATTTTGTTATTATTGATGAAATTAACCGTGGTAATATTACTAAAATTTTTGGAGAATCTTTTATGCTAATTGATCCAGATAAACGTGGTAAAAAGCATTATATAGAGCTTTCATGCTCAAAGGAACGCTTTTTTGTTCCGGAAAATCTTTATATAATTGGAACTATGAATATGAGTGATCACGAATATGCTATTAGTGATTATGCTTTAAGAAGACGATTTGCTTTTTATACTGTAAAACCTATTTATGATAATAAGAAATTTATTGATTTTTATGAAAAAGATGCTTTATTATCAAGAGTTGTAAATAAAGTAAAAGAGATTAATTCTACTCTTAGTGATTCAAATAAAATTGGACATTGTTTTTTCTGTGAGAAGCAGTCGCCTCAAGAATTAAAAATGACTGTGAAGTATAATATTATACCTTTAATGCAAGATTATTTTTATAATGATGAAGCAAAGTCTAATCAAATTACAACAGAATTAGAAAATGTTATAAAAGGAGATTGAATTGATATGACGCCAAAACAAAGAGCATATTTAAGAAAATTAGCACAAGTATTAGAGCCTATTTTTCAAGTTGGAAAAAATGGTGTTACTGATGTATTAGTTAAAGATTTAATGGATGCATTGGAAGCAAGGGAATTAATTAAAATTAATTTGCTAAACACTATTCCTGATAGCAAAGAAAATGTAGCTAGAGAAATTGAAGAAAAAACTTCTTCACAAATTGTGCAAATAGTTGGAAATAAATTAACACTTTACAAACCAAGTCTTAAAAATCCTAAAATTAATTTAAAGTAAATGTAGCGGTGGCCATTGGTCACCGCTACATTCTCTTTCATTTCAATGTACCACAACAATTTTTTTATTTATTCATATATTCCATTTGTGGTAATGTTTTGTCATATGTAATATATTTGTCGTCTGTTGTTGTTGTGTATTCTTCTCCTTCTAGTCCTGCCTCACTAGTATAATCACTGAATTTTACATTAGTAAGCTTTCCTTCAGTAAGTGTTGTATCTACTGGTATTGTTGCAACCCAATTTACACTATCTGTTGAGGTTGCTCGTACTTCTTTTTTACCGTCTATTGTTACTAAAGGACCTTGCGATAATCTTTTGTTTGATTTTATTGTTACAGTAATAGTAGAATCTGTCTTAACATATAATTCATCAATTGCATCAGGATCTGAATTTCGCATAGTTCTCGTAGTTAATTGTGGTGCAACATCATCTACTACAAAATACATTTCACTTCTTACAGATTCTTCTGTAGCATTTCCAACTGCATCTTCTACGCCTTTTCTAATCCATAAATAATAAGTTCCTTGTACTCCACTTGGTGTTTTTATTGATATTGTTACATCATTACCTGTTTCTTGTACAGTTGCATATTCTGTATATTCTGATGGTTCTGTTTTTTCTTCAGACCATGCATAATATACTACACTATCTTTTTCAATTCCTGCCAAACTATCTTGTATTCTAACAATTGCCAAATGTTGAGCTTTTGTTGTAGTACTATCGACTCCAGTAATTGTAATGCTTGGTGCAGTTTTATCTATATTAGTTATATTTATTGTTTTTACTATATTACTACTATTTCCTTCAGGCTCTCTCTTATCTATTATCTTTGCATTAATAGTTGTAGTTTCTTCATTTTCTATTACGATATCCTCAGTATAGTCTTGCCAATTAGCATGTTTACCTTGTATTTTATAAACTACTTTTAATTCGTCTATTGCTTTTTGTGGTAATGTAATTGTAGTTGGTAATTGTAATGTTACTGTTACTTTATCTCTCGTAATAGTTTCTGGCGTTTGTGTTGTAACTACAAATTCATCTGGAACTTGATATGTGCTTACAGCGATGCTTCCCTCTATGAAATTACCTGTTTTATCTTTTGCTCTAACCTTTATTGTATATTCATGATTATGTATTAAATTATTAAATTGATATACGCCAGCTTCCGAATCACCACTTACTGGTACAGTATAATAAGTTAATCCATCATCTATGCTGAATTCATATGAACCCATACCAAATCCACCAGCAGTATCTTCTGTTTTAGCAGATACTTGAATTTGATGTGTTGTTTTACTAATTATTTCAATATCACCTGTATCAAATTCTTTTGGTGGCTTATTATCTAATGACCTACCACACACATCACAATTATGGTCATTGTCTTCATCTATATGCTTATCTTTTAATATCTCTCCACAAACTTCACAATTTTTCCAGTGTTCGGCTTCATTGTGTTGCCAATCTAAATCTCCATGTTCATGAATTACTGAGTAATCGCATTCTGTACAATATCTTCTATGTTGTGTACTTGAAAGAATCTCTATTTCTATATTATGTGATATTTTGCTAGATTCATAACCACATACATAACATTCCTCTATGTGATAATAATCATCTGCTTTTCCATTTTCAATAATACTAATATAATTTTTTGAATGCTCTTCATCATCACTCAAAGTTCCGCATCCGTTTTGACATTCATGCCAATGCCTATCTCCATTATATTTCCAAGGAGCATTCGTGAAGTTATGTCCCATTGCTGGTAAGAATTCTTCTCCACATCGTTTACATTTTTCTGGCTCTGTACAAGTTCTAGGAATAATATCATGTCCTAATGCTGTGTTTGGTCGCTCTTCTCCACATATTTCACATTTTGCGTTTTCTGTACAAGTTGCTGATAACCATACATGATTATGATCTCCTGGACCTTTTATTTCCGATTTAAAAAGTGTATTCATTTCTACCAAATATGCTCTACCAGTTACATATTCTACTAAAGCTACAGGAACGTATTTGCCTTCTTCCTCTTCAACATCTAATACTTTTTCAGTAATATATTTTTGATATTTTGATGTTTCCTGTACTCCTAAACTTAATGCACTTTCACCATCTAATATAAACCAAACTGGAGCTACTCCGTTTAATTCTTCATCAATTTTAGATTTTTCTTCTTCAAAGTTTTCTGGTAAATTTCTAAAATTATCTGTATTAATTTGTTCCTCATCTGGAACTATGTATCCTTCATAATAATTTCTAAAATCTAAATTATAATCATTTTGTCTACGATATGCCGCTTCTGCAATAATCGTGGTTAATACCGTTCTTTCCGATCTTTGACTTTCTTCTATGTAATGATAACCTGCCGTTATTGCTACTGCTGAAAGAATGATAACGGAAACAATTATAACGATAAGTGATATCATAGAGATACCTGTGTTATTTTTTTTCATATTTCCTTCTCCTTACTTTTTGGATATAATTTTATTTTTTCTCAATTAAAATATCATATGCGTTAGCATAATCTAAAGTAGCAGATGAACTTATTTGAACTGTTTGACCTGGTTCGATATTTCCAATATAACTTCCCATCTCTAAGATAACATTTCCATTTTTATCTAATAAAATATTTCTTAGTTCAATATCGCCTTTACTTTCTGAATTGCCATTATAAACATCTACTGTTAAATTAGTTTTCCCTGCTAATTCACTTAATTTAATATTAGTAAATTCTAATCCTTCAATTTCAAACTTTGCATTTTTTATTTTTTCACTAATATTTTCACGTTCACCGTTTTGTTGTGTTTTTATGAATTCGTTTGGATCGTCTTCTTGTATATCCTTTTGCCAGATGTCTTTTAATACAAAGTCAATTCCTACTAGAAAAATAAAAACAAGTAATATTCCAATTATCCATAAATATTTTTTCTTATTCATGTTTTTCCTCCTAACAAGATATACTTGCCTCTATTTTATTTTACTATATTTTGAAGGTTATTGTAAATATATATCCGATTTTGTAACAAAAACTTAATATTTTATAAAATTTGGTAAAATGTTTTTGCATTTTCTTTTGTTATTTGTGCGACGTTTTCTATAGTTGTATTTCTTAGCTCTGCTATTTTTTGTGCTGTATAATAAACGTTAGACGAGTCATTTCTTGTACCTCTATGTGGTTCTGGAGCTAAATAAGGACAATCCGTTTCAATTAATAATCTGTTCTCTGGAATCATTTTTGCTACTTCTAATAAACCTTTAGCATTTTTAAATGTAACTGGACCAGCTAAAGATATATATCCACCTAATTTTAAAATCTCTTTTGCAATTTCTACACTAGATGAAAAACAATGCATTACAAAATTATTTGAAATTGTATGTTTTTTCAATATTTCTAACATATCCATATCAGCATCTCTACTATGAATAGAAACTGGCAAATTTAATTCATTAGCAAGTTCTATTTGCTTTATAAAATATTTTTCTTGCATTTCTTTTTGAGTTGTTTCATAATGATAATCTAAGCCAATTTCACCAATTGCGACTACCTTTTTATTTTGTGCTAATTTTTTAATAAATGATAAATCTATATCTTGATTACATTCATCTGGATGTGCTCCTATTGTAGCATAAATATTAGGATATTGTTCTGCTAAGGCTACTGCTTTTATAGATGTTTCCTCGCTATATCCAACTTCTGTAATAAATGCGATGTTATTTTCAAAACATTTTTGTATTATCTTTTCTCTGTCTTCATCAAATGCTTCATCATTTAAATGTGCATGTGAATCAAATAATTCCATCTTCGTTCTCCCCTCTATTCAAAAGCCTAGTGAAAAGTGAATAGTTGCTGTAAGGACACAACGCCAAAACACATGCAACTATTCACTATTCATTCTTCACTTTTCACTATTAACTAAAGTTTTAATGTACTAGCTCTCCTTCTTCTACTTCATCATCTACTATTAATACCTTTACTATATCTCCATCACCTGCTGCTAATACAATTCCTTGTGATTCTATTCCTTTTAATTTTGCAGGTTTTAAATTTGCAACTATAACTACTTTTTTACCAACTAATTCTTCTGGTTTATAATATTTTTGTAAGCCAGCAACAATTTGTCTTTCTTCATTTTTCAAACTTACTTTCAATTTCAATAGTTTATCAGAGCCTTCTACTTTTTCTGCTTCTAATATTTTAGCAACTTTTAATTTTACTTTATCTAAATAATCTATTGTAATTTTTTCTTCTTTATCTTTTTCTTCTTCTTTTACAGTTACTTTTACTTCATCAATTCTTTGGAATAGATTTTCTCCTTTTTTAACTTTTGTGCCTACTTCTAATAATCCGAAAGTTTTTGCATCTTCCCATGCTGTATGATTATGAATTCCAAGTTGTTCCCACATTTTTTGTGGAGTTCTTGTCAAGAATGGTTGAAGTAAAACTGAAATTATTCGAAGTGTTTCAGCTAAATAATACATAACAGTTTGTAATTCATCTTTTCTACTATCATCTTTTGCTAATGCCCAAGGTGTTGTTTCATCTATATATTTATTAGCTCTTGTTACAATGCTCCAAATACTTTCTAATGCTTTGCTAATCTCCAACTTGTCCATATTGTTTTCTACTTCACAAATTGCTTTTTGTATAGTATCTTTTAATTCTTTTTCATATTCGCCTTCCTTACCAATTGCAGGTACTTCTCCAGCAAAATATTTTTCAATCATTGCTACAGTTCTACTTAATAAGTTTCCTAAATCATTTGCTAAATCTGCATTTGAACGGTTTACTAAAGCTTCTTCTGTAAAATTGCCATCACTTCCAAAAGGAACTTCACGAAGTAAAAAGTAACGTACTGCATCTAAAGAATATTTTTCAATATATTCTTGTGGTGGAACATAGTTTCCAAAAGATTTTCCAATTTTTTGTCCGCCATTAATTACAAGCCAACCATGTCCAAATACTTGCTTTGGAAGTGGTAAATCAAGTGCCATTAACATTATTGGCCAAATGATTGTATGAAATCTCACAATTTCTTTTCCAACTAAATGTAAATCTGCTGGCCAGAATTTTTTGAATTTTTCGTCGTTATCAGTCATATAGCCTAATGCTGTAATATAATTTGTTAATGCATCTAACCATACATATACAACATGCTTTGGATCGAAGTCTACTGGAATTCCCCAATCAAATGTAGTTCTTGAAACGCATAAGTCCTCTAACCCTGGTTTAATAAAGTTATTAATCATTTCATTTTTTCTTGATTCTGGTTGTATAAAATCTGGATGTTCTTCTAAATATTTTACTAATCTATCTTGATATTTTGATAATTTAAAGAAATAACTTTCTTCTTTTACTAACTTTACTTCTCTTCCACAATCTGGACATTTTCCATCTACTAATTGAGTATCTGTCCAAAAAGATTCACATGGAGTACAATATTTTCCTTCATATTCTCCTTTATAAATATCTCCTTGCTCGTATAATTTACGGAAAATCTTTTGAACAACTTCCATATGTCTTTCTTCTGTTGTTCTAATAAAATCATCATTTGAAATATCTAAATCTTTCCATAATTGTTTTATTCCTGAAACGATATTATCTACATATTCTTGTGGCGTTACATTTGCTGCCTTCGCTTTATCTTGTATTTTTTGTCCATGCTCATCTGTTCCTGTTAAGAACATTACATCATATCCTTTTAGTCTTTTATAACGAGCAATTGCATCTGCTGCTACTGTGCAATAACAATGACCTATATGCAAGTTTCCACTTGGATAATAGATAGGAGTAGTAATATAATATTTTTCTTTCATTTTTATTCCTTCTTTCTTATAAGTAAATACTGTTTCATTACATAGTTATACATTTCTTGTAATCCAAAAGCTTTGCTCCAATTTTGCCACAAACTCATGCAATGTTCTGCACTGCTTACTTGACCTATGGCTGTTGCTAATGTTACTTCTTGTATCTTTTTTCTCCAGTATCTTTGAGTTTTTTTCTCTTTCATTTGTTGTAATAAAATTAAATAGCTTAACCTTTGATATAATGCATATAGCATAATGTATATGTACACCGTTTCATAGTAAAATGGTAATTTTGTGAAATTAAAATGGTCTGTAGCAGATGAAAATACAACGCCGGCAGTTTTTGTAAATCCATAAATAGAGTATTTCCAACGAGAATATGTATTATCCATTTTTATATCTTCTGCAAATTCTGATCCATAATCTCCAGATAATACATATTGATATTTTAAAAATTCATTTTTTATTTTTGTAAATTCAGTTGTAGTATTCCATTCAGATTCATCTAAGCAGGCATATGAATAAACAAATAATCTGTTTGAATAAATATCTTTTTTTGAAGCATCTTCATATCCACTACAAATATGTCTTAAAAATTCACATATATTTTCCATTGTTTCAAATCTATTTGTTTGTATTTTTATATAATCATAATCTTTAAATCGATTATATTTTGGTGATATGTTTCTAAATTTATAATTTAAATTTAATACATCTGAAAATGCGATATAATTTGTATTATCAATTTCTGTCTTTAAAAATAAAAAGCAAATTCCATTTTGAAAACACATTAATTTAATTTTAGTAATTTCAAAAAATATAGCATTTTCATCTACTCCTGCCTTACCTTTAGAAATTTCCTTCATATCATATTCGAATGAACAACTTTTCATTTTAGAAAGTATCTTTGCTTTTTCATAATTTTTTTCCTTTTGAAATGTTTCTATTTTTTCTTTTGTCCATTCCAAAGTAGGAAACATTGTTTGTTTAGCAATTGATAGGAAATGCGAATCTGCTTCTATATCAACATCTTTTTGAAATATCTTTACATTCCAGTTTTTATCCATGATAATTTTAGCAAGAAAATCATTATATTTTTTTTCAGATATTACAAATGGATAAATAAAATATGTGTATTGATACTTTGTCTTTAGTTCCAACGGTTATCACCTCTTTTAGCATTCTACCATATTTTTTGTGTAAAATCTACTGTTTAACTCGAATTTTTGTAACGTTTTTGAGTTTTTATGCATATTATGAAGTAGATTTTATTTTAGAGGTATTATATGCAAGGAGGTGTTTTGATGGATCAACAAATGATGCTTAAATTTTTAATGGAAGCGTTAAATAAAATGGATGACCAAGAAATTGATAACGCATTAGTGCGTTTGAAAGGAATGGTGAGTCCTCAAGATTACGAAAAAATTTCTGCTTTAATCGCAGAAAAACGTAAGAAATGAATGTTAGATGCGTCAAAACTATCAATTGGTATGTTTGGAGGGATTGTATCATATGGATAATATGTCTGATGTTATGAAAATGTTTAGCGATAAGTTGGGAGGGGATCCTGCTAAATTAAACTCTATTTTCAATATGATACAATCTTCCAATAATACCACGTCTTCCAATTCTTCTTCATCTAATTCATCGTTTGAAATGCCAGATATGGAAACGATTTTAAAAATTAAAAAAGTAATGGAACAAATGAATGATACTTCGAATGATCCAGGTATTGCTCTTCTTACTTCTTTAAAGCCATATTTGCGTGAGAATAAAAAATCTAAAGTTGACCAATATATTAAAATGATAAGTATTAGTAAAGCTATGTCCATTTTTAATGACTTGGGTGGTGATTCTAAATGAGTCTTCTCATGGATTCGGATAATATATTGTTACTTGCTATTTTATTCTTTTTGTACTCACAAGGTGTAACTGATTTTAGCTTGTATATTGCACTTATTATGCTTATTATTTCATAGAGATTGTGATGTTAGTTCTTTTGGTTTATAATCTGGAAAAATCTCTTCTTTTGGATGTAGTCCACCAGTATTAAATACATAATCATGATTATTTAAAATGTTATACAACATATGATTTGTATCATATACTTCATAGCAGTTAATTATTGTACATTCTTTGTATCTAGGTGTTAAGTTTTCCATTAAATATTTGTTTATTTCTTCAATAAATTCATATGTACCTTGTATTATAATGCTAACTGGTTCTCTTTCTTCTTTAATTTCTAACATAAAATTCTCATTAAGCCACATGATATCATTAATACCATTTTCGTTTTCAAATTTAATATTTATTTTACTAACTAATTCTTTTAGTCCTTTTTCTAATTTATCTTGAGAAATAAATATAATTTTATTTTTATTTTTTAATTCTTCTTTTAAATATGGTAATAATGCAGCAAATAAATGCCATTCACTTACATAAAAATTACATGCTTTAATTATTTTTTTCTCTTGCATTTTATTTTCCCCTTTCGTTATCTGATATGGAAAATTTTACCATACGATATTTTTCTTGTCAACCATTTTATACCAATTTTGTATATTTTTGTTTACGGATGGTTATAATTCAGGTAAATTATTTAGAAAGGATGATTTTAAAAATGAGATTTAAAAAGGTTTTTATATGTCTTTTATTTTGGTGGGCGATTTTATTTCCACAATATAATTTCTTAAATTCTAATGTAAATTTATCTGATAATGTTGAAATACATTTTTGGATTGTTGATTTTTTGACAAATTGATTTTTACGTATTTTATTTTTTGCTTGTCAATTATATTGGTTTATGATATATTTTGTGTGGGAGTTATCTCCCTTATTTTTTCTAAGAAATTATTTTAAACATAAGAACAGATTATCATATTGATTTTGAATAAAAGGAGATAAAATTAATGGAGAAATTAATCATAGAAGGTGGCGTACCTTTAAAAGGTACAGTTAATATTAGTGGTGCAAAAAATGCAGCACTTGCTATTCTACCAGCTACAATTCTTATAAATGGAAAATGTAGGATTGAAAATTTACCACACATTAGCGATATTACTTTATGTTGTGATATTTTAAAAAATTTAGGTGCTTCAGTTGAATTTTTAAATGAGAATGAAGTAGAAATCGATTGTAGTTCTGTTCGAGAAACAGCAATACCTATTGATATAACCAAGAAATTTAGAGCTTCATATTATTTTATTGGTGCACTTTTAGGTAAATTTCATAAAGCAGATGTTGGTTCTCCAGGTGGCTGTAATTTTGGCTCTCGCCCTATTGACCAGCACATTAAAGGGTTTGAGCTTTTAGGGGCTAAAATTTTAGATGAAGGTGGCACAATTAAAGCAAATGCTGAAAAATTAGTTGGTAATTCTGTATATTTAGATGTTGTAAGTGTTGGAGCTACAATTAATATTATGCTAGCTGGAGTTTTAGCAGAAGGCACAACTGTTATTGAAAATGCTGCAAAAGAGCCTCATGTTGTTGATGTCGCTAACTTCTTAAATACTATGGGTGCAAATATTAAAGGTGCTGGAACAGATGTTATTAAGATTACAGGTGTTTCTGAATTAAAAGGTGGCTCTACTTATTCTATTGTTCCAGATCAAATCGAGGCAGGAACTTTTATGATTGCTGCTGCAGCAACACATGGAGATGTTTTAATTACAAATTGTATTACAAAACATTTGGATCCTATTTCTGCAAAGCTTGAAGAAATGGGTGTTAATATAGAGGAAAATGCAGATGGTGATGAAATACGCGTTTCATGTAATAAACGTACAAATAAAGCTTCTATTAAAACTTTGCCTTATCCTGGCTTTCCTACAGATATGCAACCTCAAGCTGGTGTATTGCTTTCGGTTTCTGATGGTATTAGTTATATTAACGAAGGTGTGTTTGATTGTAGATTTCAATACACAGAGGAGCTAAAAAAATTAGGTGCCAAAATACGTGTGGAAGGGAAAACTGC
>CANQLS010000011.1 GCA_947624765.1 uncultured Clostridia bacterium | reverse complement strand
AGTCAGTTGCTCTACCAACTGAGCTAGTGGTGCATCATCAACGATACTTATTCTAGCACCAAAAAAAGCCATTGTCAATAGTTTCTGTGAGTTTTGAATAAGAAGTTATTGGATAATAGTTTTATTCTGAATAATTCTTCAAAGCCATGTCAAAACGAGTGTAGCGGCGGCCATTGGCCACCATAAAGTTTGGTGCGAATGTCTATTGCATAGTATTAAAAAAGTGGCGAGGCTTCGCCACTTTTTTAATGAATATTTTTTAATGCATTAATTCTATCTTCAATTGGTGGATGCGTTGAGAATAATTTGTTTATAAATTTTTTAGCATCTTTTCCTTTGAATGGATTACAAATATATAAGCTAGCTGTTGAACGATTTGCACTTTCTAAAGGTTCTGGATCACTCGATATTTTTGTTAATGCATCAATTAATCCTTGTGGATTTCTAGTTAATTCTACAGCTGAAGAATCTGCTAGATATTCTCTGTTTCTAGATAATGCTAATTGAATTAGTGTAGCTGCAATAGGTGATAAGGCAACCAATAGAAGCCCTATAAGCATAATGATTAAACTTGCAGCACCACTATTTTTATTATCATTATTTCGACTACCGCTACTATGAAATCCAATTCTCATAAAGAAATCTGCCAATACGGAAACGAATCCAACTAATATCGTAACAATAGTTTGCAATAATATATCATAATTTTTTATGTGTGATAATTCATGTGCCAAAACGCCTTCTAGTTCGTAGTCATTTAACTTATCTAGTAGACCTGTCGTAACACAAATTACAGCATGTTCTGGATTTCTGCCTGTTGCAAATGCGTTGGGAGCAGAATCGGGAATAATATATAATTTTGGCATAGGTAGACCAGCTGCAATGCATAAACCTTCTAAGTTTTCTACCATTCTTTGATTTTGTTCTTTGTTTGCAGGACGTGCTCCGTTTAATGAAAGAACAATTTTGTCTGAATTATAATACGAACCGATAGATGCGATTATTGCAATGAACATTGCAATTGGTACGCCCATATATCCAAAGTCATTTAAATAGCATATAATGTATACCAACAATGTTATAAAAGCGATAAAAAAAGCAATAATAAAACGAGTTTTTCTTTTATTTTTAATGGATGTATCAAACATAGACTTCACATCCTTTCATATTAAAATTGTACTTTTGGAGCCTTTCTTGCTTCTTCATCATCTGTTTTGAAGAATGCTGCTTCCTCAAAGTGGAACATACCTGCAATAATATTATTTGGGAAAATAGCTAATTTATTATTGTATGCAAGTACACTGTCATTGTAAAATTGTCTAGCAAAAGCGACTTTATCTTCAGTGCCTTTTAAGTCGTCTTGTAGTTTTGAAAAGTTTGTATTTGCTTTTAAGTCAGGATAATTTTCAGCTACTGCATATAATGTTCTTAAAGAACCAGTTAATTGATTATTTGCTTCGATTTTTTCAGCATTTGAATGTGCAGTCATATAGCCACTTCTTGCTGCTGTTATTTTTTCAAAAACTTCTTTTTCATGACTTGCATAACCTTTTACAGTTTCTACAAGATTTGGAATTAAATCAAATCTTCTTTGCAATTGTGTATCAATTTGTGCAAAAGCACTGTTTACTTTGTTTTTTGATTGAATTAAGCCATTATAAATACCTACTAACCAAAAAGCTAAAACCAAAATAATTATTAAAACAATCCATCCCATAATTTCTCTCTCCTTTGAATTTAATATAATATTATTATACCATACAAAATATTATAAATGCTTATTATATGATATAAATATATAATTTTATTATAGCATTTTCGCTTTAAAAAGCAAATGTTTTGTGAAATTATGTTACTATATAAACTTTCATTTTTTTCCCAAAATTCTTGATAATTTGACATGGATAGTATATGATAACTTTGTAGATTACTACGGAAAAAGCATATACAAGAGAGGAACGATTAAAATATGTATCTTAAGAGGTTGGAATTACAAGGATTTAAATCTTTTGCTGATAAAACTGTTTTGGAATTTAAACCAGGTATTACTGCTGTTATTGGACCGAATGGAAGTGGAAAAAGTAATGTTTCTGATGCAATTCGCTGGGTGTTGGGTGAACAGAGTGTTAAAGCACTTCGTGGCTCAAAACTTGAGGATGTTATTTTTGCTGGTACACAAGCTAGAAAATCTGTTAGTTTTGCAGAAGTAGACATTACAATGGATAATTCCGATGGCAAATTGCCTGTTGATTATTCTGAAGTAACGGTTACAAGAAGAGTTTATCGAAGTGGAGAGAGTGAATTTTTTATTAATAAAAATCCATGTAGATTAAAAGATATTGTAGAATTATTTATGGATACTGGTATTGGACGTGATGGTTATTCTATTATTGGTCAAGGACGTATTGATGAGATTTTGAGTTCTAAGTCAGAGGAGAGAAGGCACATCTTTGAAGAGGCGGCAGGAATTGTGAAGTATCGTACAAGAAAAGAGGAAGCGGAGCATAAGCTAGAAAATACTCAACAAAATTTAGTTCGAATTCAAGATGTAGTAAAAGAATTAGAAGTTCAAATAGGTCCTTTATGCGAGCAAGCAGAGAAGGCTAAGAAATTTTTAGAATTACGTGACCAATTAAAGTATTTGGAAGTAGGTCTTTTGATTAATAATATCAATAAGAACAAAGAAAAATTGGACGAACTTTTACTTCAAGTGAATGAATTGGAAAAGCAAAGCGGTGATGAAGAGAAAAAATTATCTGATTTTCAAGCTTTGAAGGAAGAGCTTCGTATTGCTATTGAAGATTTTATGGTGAAAATTGAAAGCTTGCAAAATGATGTTTTTACTGTACAAAATCAAATTGAAAAGCAAAGAGCAGATAAGGGCATTTTTTTGGAACGCATTCAGCATAATAAAGAAAACGAAGAGAAGTTTATAAACGAAATTGAAATGTATAAAAGCAGAAAGTTAGAATTAGAGCAAGAGAAGCAAGACAGAATTTCAAAAAAGGAAAGATTATTTCAAGATAAAAATAGGTTTGAAGTTGAATTGCAAGAAAAGGAAGAAGAATATAGAAAGTTGAGTGCTAGTTTAACAGAAGAGCAACAGAAAATTGAAGATATAAAAAATAGCATGATGCAGAATATTGATTTGAAATTTGAAAAGATGGAAATTTTAAGCGATTTAACTGCAAATGCTGAAGCTGATAGTAGAAGAATTAAGCAAATTACAGAAGAGGTTAGCGATAATATACATGAATTGGATAAAGAGAAAATGAAAAAAGAAGATGAAAATTTCTCTTTGAATAAGGTTACTAAAGAACGAAATGCATTGACTGAAAAAATTAACGAACTTTCTACTATTAAATTAGAATATCATGAAAAAATAAGAGAGTTTGAAGATAATATACGTTCAACTTTAAATGAAGTTAATGTTAAAGAGGCTAGACATAAATTTTTAATAGAAACAGAGAAAGAATTTGAAGGATATCAAAAAGCAGTAAAAGAAGTTTTAACTAAATGCAAAAAAGATGAAGTTTTTGGTAAAAATATTTGTGGAGCACTTGCCAATTTAATTACTGTTCCTTCAGAATATGAAACTGCTATTGAGATGGTATTAGGTGCTAGCATTCAAAATATTGTAACAGAAACAGAAGAAGATGCAAAAAGGGCTATCAATTATTTGAAGGAAAATAATTTGGGTAGAGCTTCGTTTTTTCCAATTTCTGCAGTGAAAGGTTCTAAGTTAAAGGAAAATTTGAAAAACGAAGATGGGTTCAAAGGTATTGCTAGTGATTTGATTGCATATGATAAAAAATATGAAGTTATTTTGTGGAATTTGCTTGGTAGAACTGTTATTGTTGATGGAATGGACGATGCTATAAAAATGGCAAAAAAACATCAATATGCTTTTAGAATTGTAACAATGGACGGTGATGTTATTAATCCTTCAGGTCAAATGTCTGGTGGTAGTACATTTAAGAAAACAACTAGTATTTTAAGTAGAGCAAGAGAGATTACAGAGCTGGAAAATGTGTTGCAAGAGTTGAAAAAGAAGCATGAAGATTTAGTAAAACAAATGGAAGAATATAAGAAAACTGCAGAAACTGCACTTTCTGAGTTTGAATCAGCAGAAAAACAATTGCAAGAAGTAAATGTTTTGTTTGCAACAGAAACAGAAAAAATGGTTGCTATCGAAAATAATATAGATAGGTTGCAAAAGAAATCAGAATTGTTAACGCAAGAAAAAGAAAAGTTATCAGAAAAATTAGCTCAAACACAAGGTGATGTAAAAGCAATTCAAGAATTTATTGCAAAAGTTGAAAGCGAAAATGCGGAATGGCAAGTAATTGTAGATGAGTTTGCAGGTAAAAATAGTGAACAACAAAAGGTTATTGATGCTCTAAGTTCTGATATTACTGATTTGAAAATTTCTGTTTCTTCTTTTGACGAAAGTTCTCATTCTATGGACGAAATTTTAGATAGGATTGCACAAGATATTAAAAATTGTGATGATAATGTGGAAAAGAGAGAAGAAGAAAAAGCAAGAATGTTAGTTGAAAGCGATGAATTGCAAGCAAAAATTCTTTCTGCAGATGAAACAATTCAAAATGAGGAAAGCGAAATTAAAGAATTGGAAATTTCTGTTGCGAATTTGAAACAAGAACGCGAAAATAAAAATATGGAAATTGTAGATGTAGAAAGAAATATTGAGGATCAATTTAAAACATTAGATATTCTTCATGAACAATGGAATAAGTTAGAAGTTAAGAAAACAAGATTTGAAGTAGATATAGAAACAATTCAAAATAAATTATGGGAAGATTATGAAACTACGCCGAATACGGCACAGAATTATGCTGAAGTAACTTCTACAACACAAAAAGAAGTTGAAAAATATAAATCGGAAATTAAATCGTTAGGTAATATTAATGTGAATGCAATTGAAGAGTATAAAGCATTAAAGGATAGATTTGAATTTTTAAATGTTCAAAAAAATGATTTAGAAGAGTCTGAGAAGTCATTGAAAAAAATTATTCAGGATATGCTTGATTTAATGAAAATTCAATTTGCTGAGCAGTTTGATTTGATTAATAAAAATTTCGGAAAAGTGTTTACTGAGTTGTTTGGTGGAGGACAAGCTACTTTGAGGCTTGCAGATGCTGATAATATTTTGGAAAGTGGCATTGAAATTGATGTTCAGCCACCAGGAAAGAAGTTACAAAATATGATGCTTTTATCAGGTGGAGAAAGAGCATTAACCGCTATTGCATTATTATTTGCTATATTAAAATTAAATCCATCTCCATTCTGCATTTTAGATGAAATTGAAGCCGCTTTAGACGATGTTAATGTTTATCGTTATGCAGAATATTTAAAGAAATTTTCAGAAGAAACACAATTTTTAATTATTACTCACAGAAAGGGAACGATGGAGGCAGCTAATACTGTATATGGTGCAACAATGCAGGAACACGGTATTACCAAATTAATTTCTATGCAATTATCATAAAAACAAGTAAAAACGAATTGTAATTTGTAGTTTTTTGTAAAAAACTTTTTCTATTATAGGCTACAATGTGACAAGAATTTTATGATGAATGCGTTATAATAATGGCATTCAAAAGAAAAAGTTAAGAGGTGTAAGTAAGTGGAAAAAAGTACATACAGTTATGCGGAGGAGGTACGTCCGCAAAAAATAAAGATTAACTGGAAAAATTTAATAGGGGATAAAAAAAATATAATTTTATATGTTCTTAGTATTTTGATTAGTAGAGTTGGGTTAAGTGCTGGAGTAAATCCGTTTGGACTTGCAATGCTTGGGGCAATGAGTAATTTAGATGTTCCATTGTTATTACCGTTTATTATTATAGCAATTACAACTGGCATTACTTTTGGATGGGTGGCTTTGTTAAAATTTGTTATTTCTTCTATTGTTTTTACCATGCTTCGTTCATTTTTGAAAGTTGGTGAAAATAAAACGGGAAATGCAGTAAAGATTTTATTTTCTGCTACGGTAACTGAAATTTTAAGCTTTTTAATTAATGGTTCTTTATTATATGATGCTATGCTAGCAGTATATGCTGCACTTACTTCTACTATATTTTATTTACTATTTTCAGAAGGGTTACCAATTATATTATCTTTTAAAAAAGGGAAGATGTTTTCTTCTGAAAGTTTAATGGCAACTGGAATTGTACTAGCAGTAGCAATTAGTGGAATTGGAAATTGGAGTATTTTTAATATATCTATTCGCGGTATAGTTAGTGTACTAATTGTGCTTTTATTAGGTTGGAAACGAGGTGCTACTTGTGGTGCTGCATCAGGAATTGCTATTTCTGTTGTATTAGGTCTTATGGGAATTGGAAATGTGGCAACGGTTGCAACATATGGATTTAGTGGATTATTATCTGGAGTATTTTCTAAATTTGGTAAAGTTGGTGCTGCACTTGGTTTTATATTAGGTAATATGATTTTAGTATTTTATGCGAATGGTTCTACGGAAGTAATTATTAGCATTAAAGAAATAGTAGTGGCATCAGTTTGCTTATTCTTAATTCCAAAAAAAGCAACAGTTATTTTGGATAATTTATTTGATTATAGCAAGACGTTACCTGAAAGCACATTAGATGGTTATTTCCCAGAAACAGCTCTTTATCGTTTAAATGCAGTATCGGAAGTTGTAGATGACATGGCGGAAGGTGCTGAACAAGAAAAAGAAGAAGATTCTATTGATGAGGTAGGAAAATTTATTCAAACATTAAATGATAATACGTGTAAACGTTGTGCGAATTATGATAAATGTTGGAAAAAGAATTATCACAATATGTATGAAACGGTGTTTAATGCTATTGAGACGTTGCAATTAAATGGGGAAATAAATGAATTTGATTTAGAAGAAACAATTTGTGATAACAAGGCGTTGTTTGTAGATGGATTGAACTTTTCATATCAAATCTATAAAGTGAATCAAAACTGGCAACAAAAAATGAAAGAAAAAAAGATGCAAGTTTCTAAACAATTGAAGGGTGTATCACAAGCTATTACTAAAATTAAAGATGACATTACATCGCAAACAGCAGAAGTAATAACACCAGAGGGAAAATATTCTTTAGAAATTGGTGTTGCAAAAACAAAGAAAAACAAAAGCACTATTTCAGGTGATAATACAATTATGGTGAGATTAAAAGACGGCAAATATCTTTTTGGCGTTAGTGATGGAATGGGTTCAGGTGAAAAAGCAGATAAAAATAGTAAGCACGTTATTGGAATGTTGGAAAATTTATTAAATACTGGTTTTGAAAAAAAGGATGCAATGGAATTAATGAACTCTATTATGGCATTTAATGAGGAAGATAGTTTCGCAACATTGGATGTAGCTTTATTTGATTCGTTAAATGGTGATGCAGAATTTTTAAAAGTAAGTGCTTGTCCAACCTACATAAAAAAAGCAGAAGAAGTGGATATTGTACAATCTGTAAGCTTACCAATTGGAATTTTAGAAAATGTAGACGTAGATTTATATGATAAAACTTTAGAAGACGGAGATTATGTTGTTATAACCACAGATGGTGTGGCAGATGCGAATAAGGAAAATAAAGGGAAATGGGTACTAGATTTATTGAAAGCTATTCATCCAGATAACCCTCAACGCTTGGCAGATATTATCTTGCAAGAAGCTATAGACAGTAATTTTGGAATTGTAGACGATGACATGACTGTAATAGTAGCAAAGGTTTTTATGAAAAAACATTGACAGAAATAGTCATATTATGTTATAATATCTATTGTTCTGTTATGGGTCTGTAGCTCAGCTGGATAGAGCAACGCCCTTCTAAGGCGTGGGTCGGGGGTTCGAATCCCTTCAGGCTCACCATAACAAAAATGAAGAAACACTAGTAAAATCAATGTTTTGCTAGTGCTTTTTTATATAATTAGGAAAGGCATACGTTCTTATTATATAAAAATGTCATAATATTTTATAAAATTTTCTTGACACACGTATAAACACGTGCTAATATAATGTTAAGGAGTGAATAAAAGTAATGTGTTAATTGTTTGCTTCAGATTGGAGGTTGACTCAATGAAAGCAAAAGAACTAATTAAACTCCTAAAAAAGTATGGATGGACCGAAGTATCTCAAAATGGTTCACACTTGAAGATGAAAAAACGGAAATCATATAGAGATTATTCCTATACATAATAAGGATATTCCTATTGGAACGGTACATACTATACTTAAAAGGACGGGACTAAAATAGTCCCTTCCTGGAGTTTTTATACACATTACTTATATATTAGGAGGGGATTGTTATGGACACGAAAATTGTTTATCCCGCAATTTTTACTTATGATGAAAAGGAGAGTTGTTATTTAGTAGATTTTATTGATTTTAACTGTTCTACTTTTGGAAAAACGATTGAAGAAGCCTTTTTTATGGCGGAAGAGGCAATGGGGCTATATTTTGAAGATGAAAAAGAATATCCTGCTTCAACGCAAGACTACAAAAGAATAAGTTTGAAAAAAAATCAATTTATTTCTTTGGTTGGAGTAGATATGATTGAGTATTACAAGAGACATAGTAATAAATCGGTGAAAAAAACATTGACTATACCCGAATGGTTAAATGTTTTAGCGGAAAATGACAATGTAAATTTTTCACAGGTTTTACAAGAGGCACTAAAAGAAAAATTAATTATTGACAAATAAATTTTTACGTACTAAAATATTAATTAACACATTACTTAAAGTTATAAAGTACGGAAAAAGCAAGGGTTTGGAGTTTCCCTTGCTTTTTATATAACATAAAGGCTATATACATTTTTTGATTGTCGCACAGTGTAGCGGCGGTCAGTGGCCGCCGCTACATAAACACAAGCACAATTTTGAAGAATTATTTATAATAAGAACATTATCTAGTAATTTCTGTTTTATCATAGTAAAATGAAAAAGTCAGCAAAATCAATGATTCGCTGACTTCTATGCTTTTTATCTAAATCTATTATTATATCGATATACACTTGAAATTTTACGTCTTTTTCTTTTTTGTTCTACCATTTTTGCATAAACTTTAATGCAGAATAATCCCATAGCTAAGATTAAAGAAATTCCAATTATTTTGCCAATCCCTTTAAAAAATCCAGCAAAGAAATTAGGCTTTTTTTCTACATCATTTTTTGCTATCAAATTAATTGTATAATCTTTATTATATATGTGATATGTTATTTTCCCTAAAATATCTCCAGCAGTTATTGGTGCCGTAATATTTTCGTCGATTTCAATTGTTTCTTCAAATTTTGTATATAAATCTGAACGATTAATTGTTGTAACAAGGTCTGTTTCAGCGATTATATCTACTGTATTGGCATCTTTTTTAGCACCGTCAACCTCAATTGTATCAACTAATGTACCTGCCTCGATAATTTTATTTGATACTAACTCGTCGAATCCAAAATCTAATAATGTTTTAGCATCAGTATAACGATAACTTACACCAGAATCACTTTGTGTAGCTCCTAGAATTACACAAATTAAAGATACATTATCTTTTGTAGCACTAGCTACTAAGCAGTTTTTGGCAGCACTGGTATAACCAGTTTTTAAGCCTGTTGCATAAGGATAATAATAATTTTTTGAGCTATTTGTAGAATTGGGTATAATTAATTGATTTGAGTTTAGAAAATACCTGTCATCACTAGAATATTTATTAGTAGCTGGTAGGCGGAAATGAGAAGTTGCTACAATATCACGAAAAACTGGGAAGTTATCCATAGCATATTTTGCAAATATAGCTAAATCATAAGCACAAGAATAATGTTCTTCTTCGTGAAGTCCATTAGCATTTACAAAATGAGTGTTTTTTGCACCTAATTCTTTTGCTCGTGTATTCATCATTGTTGCAAAACTTTCTATAGAACCTCCAATATATTCTGCTAATACATTAGCTGCATCATTTCCAGAACAAATTAGAAGTGCTTTTAACAGATTTTCAATTGTTAGCTCTTCATCTACTTGAATATCAGCGATGCTACCACCAGATGGTACACTCATAATTGCGGCATAGCTTGCTTTGGCTACTTCGTCTAATTCACAATTTTCTAAAGTTAAAATAGCTGTTAAAATTTTTGTTGTACTAGCTGGATAAGCACTTTCATAAGCATTCTTTTCATATAAAATCCTTCCTGTATCGGCATCAATTAAAATAGCTTTAGGACTATTAACAGTAACGGCTAATATTGTAGAAGGAATTAAAAATGATATTATTAGTAAAAATAAAAATACAAATTTTTTCATATGAACCCTCCGTAAGAATATTTTATATAATATGAATGAAAAAGACAAGCTTTTTTGTATTTTTTGCTATACATTTACTTTATCATATTATATAATGAACTAGAAAAGAACCCAAAAGAGGATGAGTTGAAAAATAATTTAACATCCTCACCAACTTCGAGAAAGGATAAAAGTATGAATGAAAAAGTAAAGTATCTTTTGATACTAGGGGCTTTTATAATTTTGGGTATTATTGGGTATTGTTGCTTGCCGAGTGATGAAATTGTGATACAAGCAGATAATCAGCAACAAGAAGAAACGGATTATATTTATGTACATATTGAGGGATGTGTGCAAAATCCTGGACTTTTTAAAGTTCAAGATGGGACAAGAATGTATGAACTTTTAGAATTAGCAGGTGGGGAAACAGATGATGCGGATTTAACTAGAATTAATTTAGCTAGCATTTTAACTGATGCACAAAAAGTAATTATTCCAGCCGTGTATATTCCTACGGAAGAAGGGGAAATAAGCTCTGGCATATATCAGAGAATGGTTAATATTAATACGGCTACACTCGATGAATTGCAAACATTAAATGGCATTGGACCTAGCATGGCACAAAAGATTTTAGATTATCGCAATAAGAATGGATATTTTCTGCAAATAGAAGATATAATGGAAGTCGATGGAATAGGAGAAGGTAAATTTAATAAGATAAAAGATAATATTACCATTTAGGAGGGGGAATTATTTTGCTATGAATATCGTTGAAATAATTAGAAATAAAAGAGATTGTTTAGAACTTTCTACAGAGCAAATCGAATATTTTGTGAAAGAATATGCATATGGAAATATTCCAGATTATCAAATTGCTAGCTTACTTATGGCAATTTATTTAAATGGTATGTCAGAGAGAGAAATTTTAGATTTAACTATTGCTATGGCAAAGTCTGGAGAAATTTTAGATTTATCGGCTATTCCAGGTATTAAAGTTGATAAACATAGTACTGGTGGTGTAGGAGATAAGGTAACGATGATAGTTATGCCATTAGTTGCAAGTTTTGGCGTGCCTGTTGTTAAAATGTCTGGAAGAGGTCTGGGCTATACACAAGGTACAGCAGATAAGCTGGAGGCAATTCCTAATTTTAAGATTAATTTGGAGTTAGATGAACTTATTAGAAATGTTAAAAAAATAGGCATCGCACTTGTTACGCAATCTGAAAATATAGCATTAGCAGATAAAAAGTTATATGCTCTTCGAGATGTTACTGGAACGGTTGAAAGTATTCCACTTATTGCTTCGAGTGTTATGAGTAAGAAATTAGCTTCTGGAGCTGACAAAATTTTATTAGAGGTAACTTGTGGAAGCGGTGCATTTATGGAAAATGAAATACGTGCTAGAAAGCTTGCTGAAACTATGGTTAAGATAGGTAATATGGCTGGTAAAGAGACGATAGGTGTACTTACTAATATGAATCAACCATTGGGAAGATTTTGCGGTAATGCATTAGAAACTAAAGAAGCAATTGATACATTAAAAGGAAAAGGCGAAAGTGATGTTATAGAGGTATGTTGTGTTTTAGGTGCATATATGTTGAAAATGGCCGGTATTGGTAACAACATTGTAGATAACATGAAGAAAATACAAAGTAAAATAGATTCAGGAGAAGGGTTAGAAAAATTTAGAGAATTAGTTCAAAGGCAATGGGGAGATACACGTGTTATAGATGAAACAGAGCGTTTAATGACAGCTAAATATAAAATTCCGGTGTTAGCAGAACAAAGCGGATATATTGAAAAAATAGAAACTAAAAATATTGGTCAAGCAATTATCAACTTAGGAGGCGGAAGACTAAAAAAAGAAGATGTAATTGATTATGCTGTTGGAATTGAAGTAGAAAAGAAAATTGGGGACAAGGTAAATGCTGGAGATGTTTTATTGCATATTTATGCAAACAATGAGGATGTTGGAAAGGAACAAGTAGAGTTTTTAAGAAATTCATATAAGATTTCACAAGAACCAGTTCCAAAAATAAAAGCTATTTTAGATATAGTTGAGAATGAGAATGCATAAAAAGTGAGGAGTGACTACTTAGTAGCCACTCCTCATTCTTTTTTTTAGTTGTCATCTTCATCTTGCAAATAGTCTGGTCCTTTCACATGCATGAGCATAGGATTAGGGCTATTTGCGGAATTGTATATCATTGTTGTTGCACCATTTTCATCGATCTCGCAGATGCCGTTGGGAGTGCTTTGCATCAAGCGATATTTGGCAGGATAGAGTAGAGCACTGACTTCCTTTTTTACATCACGCGCACCTGTATTATGAGCAAGTACTCGGTTGACTAACTTGTTCAAGACCAATTCATCTACGATGAGAGAGAATCCCTTCGATTTGAAGAGTGTATCTTGTTGCAACAAGTTGTCGTAAATGATGTCCATGATGTTGCTAGGAGCGAGAGGCTTCAGAATAGTAGGATTTGGAAGACGTCCTACAAATTCTTCGATGAAACCATATTTCACTAAGTCAGTAGGCTCACACTGTGCCAGAATATCCTTTATCTGTGATTTTGTGTTGGAAAAGCCAATCTGTCTCGGGGCGAGACGTTTTTCTATGATTGTATCTAATCCAACAAAAGCACCGCAAAGGATGACTGTCAAGTGAGAAGTGTCAAAGGGAACGGTTCCGCGTTTAATCCATACAGTAGAGGGTTCTAGTACTTTTAGAAGCTCTTGCTGAACGGCTAAACCGTTGATATCGCGCCCGAGTCCGTCATCAGACTTTCTCTTTTTATCGATTTCGTCGATGATGACAACACCGTTTTGCGCTCGTTCCACGTTGTTTCCAGCAGCACTTAGAAGACGTTCTAAAATCTCTTCTACATTATCGCCAACATAGCCTGCAGAAGTGATAGCACTAGCATCAGACTTGGCATAGGGAATTTCCATCATGTTCAACACTGTGGTGGAAGCATAGGTCTTTCCTACGCCAGTGGAACCAATGAGCAAGATGTGTTCTCTTGGTGGTGAATCGCAGCCCAAATCGTTCATGAAGTTAGCCATTTGGTTGTGATAGATAGTGTACACTAGTTTTTGCACGGCTTCATCTTGACCAAAAACTTTCTCAGAGGCAGCTGCAACATAGCTATCGATGGAATATTCCAAGCAAGGATATCTGCTTTTCATGATATCTAGTTGTTTTTTTTCTGGTAGAGGAGTAAGGCCAATTTCGTCAGCTTGAGCAGAGTGAGGTATAGGCATTTTATCCTCAAATTTTTCATCTAGCATGTCTTCAAAGATATCGTAAAGATCTTGAACGCAATCGGAGCAGATGCAGCCACGTCTTTTACCAAGAGTAAATACGCAAGCAGCAAATGGACCTGTTTGAGTAGGTAACGGAGCAACCAGTTCTCCACAGCACAAGCACCGAATTCTACGCAAGGTATTAGACATGAAAATCCCTCCTTCAAAATTCATTTTGGAGTATCTGAAACATGTGTACCAAACAGAAGTATATTACATATTCGCTAAAAATGCAAGTTTTAACCAACTATTTCCATAGCAAATGAGTGCATCATGGTGCTATAATTATGTTAAGTAGTAATGGAGGTGCTTATATGAAAAAGGTTATTTTTTTAATTATTTGTATTGTATTGATTGGAAGTGCTACGTTTGCAATGATGTTCCGAGATGTACCGGATAATCACTGGGCAGCAACTTGCATCAATAAGTTAGCAGAGGATGGTATTATTTTGGGATATGGTGATGGTGCATATTATCCAGATGAGCAAGTAAGCTATGGTCAATTTATTAAACTAGTAATGGCCACTCATTTTAATTCAGGTGAGATTAATAGTGAAAGTGTTACGGTAGAATATGACCACTGGGCAGCTCCTTATGCAAAGTTAGCTGAACTTTATGGAATTATTGAACCTGGAGATATTACTCAAGAAAACATTGATATGCCAATTCCAAGAATTAAAATGGCATCTATTATTTCTATGGCAGATATGATTTTAAATGGAGAACAATTTAATAATTCTAAAGAACTTAATTTCTCAGATATTTTTGGCGTATTGGGAAAAGAAAGAACTTTATTGCAACATGCTTATAGTAGAGGGCTTATTTTAGGCGATGTTGAAGGTACTTTTAGACCAAATGAATATATGATTCGTTCAGAAGCTGCCATGATGATATATCGTTTTTGCTATTAGGAGGTGCATAAAATGAAAAAATGGATTTATTTTTTAATCCTTGCAATTTCAATATTCTTCATATTTTCATTACAAAATTTATATGCAAATTCGAATCCCGTTTGTCCTAATCATATTAATATAAAAATGCCTATGTCAGAGAAATCAAGAACAGTTACTTGCACAAAAACTGGAGTAATTGTTTATTATTGCAGAGTATGTAAAATATTGGGCAGAACCAGTGAAAAAACGGTGTTAGTATCTGCATATGGACATAGTTGGAATTCTAATCACGTTTGTACTAGGTGTCAAAAAAATATGGGAGGACACTGGTTTAAAGTAAATGGTTCTAGCTATTGTTGCGTTGCTTGCAATTTAACTTTACAAATTAGTAATATGAGTCCAGATCTTCCAGGCATAACAGGTTATCGCGTTAGTCCTTATGATAATCCACCAAGTGCCGGAAGTGTTACTGTTACATTTAATGCATTAGATAAATCAATTAAAGCAATACATCCAGGCAAATAAGTTCCATTTTCTAA
>CANQLS010000010.1 GCA_947624765.1 uncultured Clostridia bacterium | reverse complement strand
CTTGAAATTTTCTATCTCTTCCTTGTTTTGCACTACCACCTGCAGAATCTCCCTCGACAAGATATAATTCACATTTTTCAGGATCTTTTTCACTACAATCTGCCAATTTACCTGGAAGTGAATTGCTCTCTAATGCCGTTTTTCTTCTTGCTAAATCTCTAGCTTTTCTTGCTGCTTCTCTAGCTCTTGCTGCACTAACACATTTTTCCAATATTGCTTTTGAAATTGCTGGATTTTCCTCTAAGTAATCCGCTAAACGGTCATTCATAACACTAGCTACAATTCCAGTTACATTACTGTTTCCTAATTTTGTTTTTGTCTGTCCTTCAAATTGAGGTTCTGTGACTTTTACACTAACAACAGCTGTCATTCCTTCACGAATATCTTCTCCAGCTAAATTAGCATCTTTTTCTTTTAATATATTATATTTTCTTGCATAATCATTAAAACATTTCGTTAACGCTCTCTTAAAACCTTCTAAATGTGTACCACCTTCTGGTGTAGGAATATTATTAACGAAGCTAATTGTGTTTTCAGAATAAGTTGTTGTATATTGAATTGCAATTTCAACTGGTACTTCTCCATCACATTCGATATATATCGGCTTTTGATTTATTACTTCTTTATTTTTATTTAAGAATTCAACGAAAGAAATTAATCCTCCTTCATAATGGAAATCATAATCTATTTCTTCTTCTGGTCTTTCGTCTTTTACAATAATTCTTAACCCTTTATTTAAAAATGCCATCTCTCTCATTCTTTGCACAAGAGTTTCTAAATCAAATTCAAGTGTTTCAAAAATTGTATCGTCTGGTAAAAAAGTAACTTTTGTTCCAGTTTTATTTGTATCACCAATTCTTTCTAGTTTTGTAACAGTTTTTCCTCTTTCATATCTTTGACGATAAATTCCTTCTCCATTTGAAACTTCTACTTCTAGCCAATTCGATAATGCATTAACAACAGATGCTCCAACACCATGTAATCCACCAGATACTTTGTATCCTCCACCGCCAAATTTACCACCTGCGTGCAATATAGTATATACTACTTCTACAGTTGGTATACCCATCTTTGGATGTTTACCTATTGGAATACCACGTCCATTATCTATAACTGTTACTGTATTATCTTTATGTAATATTAAATTAATCTCTGTACAATATCCTGCTAAAGCTTCATCAACGCTGTTATCTACAATCTCATAAATTAAATGATGTAGTCCACGTTGTGAAACAGAACCAATATACATTCCTGGTCTTTTCCTAACTGCTTCTAATCCTTCTAATACTTGAATACTTTCTTCATTATACGTTGTTGAACCATTTTCTTTATTAGCCATCTTATCTTCTCCTTTGTCTTAATTTTGTTATAATCATATCTGCACTTACATTAATTTTTCTATTCTTTTGCTTATTGTGTTTGTTGAAATATTTGAAAGATATATTTTTACATCTTTATCTTGAGTTAAAATTAACGTTTTTTCATCTTTTATATCGTCATCAATTTTACGCAAAAATCTAGTATTTTCTTCACTATCTTTTAAAGTGTCTAAATTAAAAATACCGATAATATCTCTCCATTTTATTAATTGACTTTCACCTATGTGTAAAAACATTCTATTCTCCCTTATCTTTAATTTTTCCTCTATCTATATTATATAATTTTATATTTTTTGTCAAACAATCATATTTTAATACAGTATTAACATCAGTACATGTAATAAAAACTTGATATTCTTTTATATTTTCAAAAATTGATTCTATTCGTTCTACATCTAATTCAGATGTTACATCATCTAATAATAAAATAGGATTCTCTCCAATCTCTTCTTTAATAAGTAACATTTCTGCCATTTTTAAAGATAAGATTGCTGTTTTATGCTGACCTTGAGAACCATATTGATTTAATGGATTTTCATTAATAAACATCTCAAAATCCTCTCGATGTGCTCCTTCTGATGTATACCCTCTTAATAAATCTAAACTCAATCTATCTTGAAGCAATGCTAAAAATTGTTCTTTGTTTTGAAAATTTGTTTTATATACAATTTTTATTTTTTCTAATTGATTAGTAAGTTTTGGATGAATTATTTCTAATTCTTTCTGTAACTTATCAACATATTCTCTTCTATATGTGAAAATCTTTTCACAAGAATTAACCAATTGTTCATTCCAAATATCTATACTATCCACTTTTTTACTTTTTAAAACAGCATTTCTTTGCTCTAATATTTTATTATATTCATTCAGTTCATGTAAGTATCTTGGCTTCAATTGACTAATTAAAATATCTAAAAATTTTCTACGCTGTGATGGTCCTTGCTTCAATATAATCATATCATCTGGTGAGAAAATAACAATATTTATATTTCCTACTAATTCGCTATTACGATTTAATTTAATATGATTTAAATGGATTACTTTCTTCTCTTTTTGATGCAATATAATTTCGATTTCATTTTCTCTATTATTTTTATCATATTTAATGAGTATTCGTGAAGCATCGTTTCCAAAGTGAATTAATTCATTTTCTTTATATGTACGAAATGATCTTCCTAACGCACAAAAATATAATGCCTCTAATATATTAGTTTTCCCCTGTGCGTTTTTTCCAAAAAAAACATTAATATTTTCATTTAGCTCTATTTTTTGTCTATCGTAATTTCTAAAGTTTTCTAAATAAACTTCTTTTATCAGCATAATTTTCTCCTTTATTCTTTTAATCTTACTGGAGAAACCATATAAATGAACTTATCCTCTAAAGTAGGTCTAATTATGCATGGCGAAATATTATTTCCAAAATCTAAATAAATTTCATCATCTTCAATATTTTTTAAAGCATCTAATAAATATTTAGGATTAAAACCAATTTCTAGCTCTTTTCCTTCTGTTTCAATTACGATTTCTTCCTTTGCATCTCCAATTTGTGAAGTACAAGAAATAATTAAGTTTCCTAAATTTATAAACATTTTTATAGGATATTTCTTTTCCTTTTCACTAGCAGTTGTTGAAAATATTGAAGCTCTTTCTATAGCACCTTGTAAATTATCTTTATTTACTTTTATTCTTGTTTCTCTCTCGTTTGGAATTACATTATTATAGTTTAAAAATTCTCCTTCTAATAATCTAGTTACAACTTTACAATTTCCAAATTCAAATAATGCTTGATTTTTCGAAACACCAATTTGAATTGTTTCATCATTTTCTGATAAATTTTTAATAACTTCATTTAAATATTTTCCTGGAATAACAGCACTAAAATCTTCACTAGCTTCTATAACAGGAGCTTTCCTTAATCCTAATCTAAATCCATCTACTGCAACAACATATAACATATTATCTTTAATTTCTAATAATCCTCCTGTAAATATTGGTCTGTTTTCATCTGTACTAATTGCAAACATAGTTTTACGAATCATATCTTTTAACGTTTTTTGCAATAATGATACACTCTTTTCCACATTAATAACAGGTAATGTGGAAAACTGTTCTGGATTCATAGTAGAAAGTTTATATTGTGAACCTTCACTTTCAATTACTAATAAATTTTTATCATTTTGATAGATAGTTAACTCTTCATTTGGTAATTTTCTAATAATATCTCCAAACATTTTACAATCTACTACCGTTTTTCCTTCTTCTAAAATATCACATTCAGTAACAACATATTCCATTCCTATATCTAAATCATTTGTTGTTAAAATTAAAGTATTATTTTTTAAGTTTAATAATATACCTTCTAGTATTGGTTCAGTTGTTCTTCCTACGGAACTACGGGTTACATAGTTTAATCCAATTAATAATTTTTCTTTTTCACAAACAAATTTCATTTTTAAACCTCCATTTTTTTCTTTTAAATAAATATATTTTAGTAGTAGTAATAATAAGTGATGTTAGCAATGTGGAAAAGTACCACAAAGCGCCATTTCCGAAGATTTTTTTAGTGTTGATAACTTGTTGAAAGTTTACACTTTTTATTAACATCGTTTTAACAAATTTTATCTTAAGTGAATTAATCACACATTATTTACATCTTTTTCACATTTTAGTGTTAGTATCTAATGCATTGCTTCCGTAAGAAGAGCTGACGATTTTTTATCAAAAAATTTTCTTATGTAACCTTTTAGTAATTGCAATACTTTAATTCAAAATCATCTTTCTAATGTTATCCACAATGATTTTAGTATTTGGATCTATGTTCATGGTATCCTCTATTTTCTTTATTGCATAAATTACTGTTGAATGATCTTTACCGCCAAACTCTTTTCCGATTTCTTTTAAAGACATTCCAGTTAATTGTTTTGAAAGATACATTGCAATTTGTCTAGGAAAAGCAATATCGCTTGTCTTTCTTTGAATTTTAAAATCATTTTGGTTTAAGTTATAATATTTTGCAACAATATTTTGAATATAATCTATTGTGATTACTTTTTCTTTTGATTGATGTAAATTAGAAAGTTCTTTTTCTGCAAGTTCCATAGTTATTTCACTATTAGTAAGTGATGACCATGCAATCATTTTATTTAAAATTCCTTCTAATTCACGAATATTAGATTCTACTTTTATAGCTATCATAGATAATATTTCATCATCTATATGAATATTTTCAGTTTCGGTTTTTTTCCTTAATATAGCATATCTTGTTTCATAGTCTGGTTTTCCAATATCAGCTACTAATCCCCATTCGAATCTTGATTTCAACCTCTCCTCTAATGGATTTATATCTTTTGGAGGTTTATCACTAGAGATTACCATTTGTTTTCCATTTTCATATAAAGCATTAAATGTATGGAAAAATTCTTCTTGGCATCTTTCTTTTCCAATGAAAAATTGAATATCATCTATTAATAATAAATCAATATTTCTATATTTATCTCGAAACTCTTCATTTGTATTTCTCTGAATTGCATTAATTAATTCATTTGTAAATTTTTCTGAAGTAATATATAAAACTTTAGCATCTTTATTTTGAGATAATACAAAATTACCAATAGCATGCATTAAATGAGTTTTGCCTAGTCCTACTCCACCATAAATAAATAAAGGGTTGTATGCTTTACCTAAACTTTCAGCTGCTGCCAAGGCTGCTGCGTGTGCGAAACGATTATTCTCTCCAATAACAAAACTATCAAATGTATATTTTGGATTTAATATATTATTAGATACAATATCCTTTTTATTGTTTAAAGTTTCCTCTTTTTCTCCCTCTTCAAGAATTACTTTTAATTCTAAATCTTTGTTTACAATATGGCGAATAGCTGATTTTACTAGTTCACCATATCGGGTATCAATAATATTTTTTTGAAAAACTGAACTTGCTTTTACTGTAAATGTGTTATCGTCCATACCGATTGGTTGTAATGTTTTTATCCAAGTGTCAAAACTGATACTTGACATCTCAGGCTGTACAAGTTCTAGAACCCTAGTCCAATACTCCTCTATCATTTCTAGCGAACCTCCTATTGATAATTTACAAAGTTACTAACATTTTATTCACAAATGTTGATAAAAATGTGGATAAGTTTGTGAAAATCCTTTAAAACACTAAGAACTCTAACATTTTTCTACAAACTTTTCTAAAAATCGCGAAAGTATTGTGACAAGCTAGTTTCAAAAAATAATATTACTTTCCCAACATTTTTTATGCGAACAAAAATTTGTAATCAATTAATAATTTTATGTAAAATTTACATATTAATTAATTATGATATACTACTCTCAAACCCTATACATTTCAATATGTATAGAAGTTACTAACATTATATCTATTCTTCGATATAATTGCAAGAAATATTAAAAAATTTTTTAAATTAACGTTCCGTAAGTTTACATTTATCATTTACAGATTTACATAATAATACACTACCCGAAAACTTATAAAATTTTTCATAAATGGTTGACAAGAGCAAGGGAGCGTTATATAATACATACGTTGCTTTAGATGAGCGAAAGATTCGGAGGTGTAAACATGAAAAGAACATTTCAACAAAAAAATAGACAAGAAAAGAAAGAACATGGTTTTAGAAAGAGAATGAGTACAGCAAATGGCAGAAAAGTGCTTAAAAGAAGAATGTTAAAAGGAAGAAAGAAACTTTCAGCATAGGTGTGGAAATTTTTAAGATTAAAATTTTCATATGTAAAAAAATAATGGATAATGTGGGGCCTGTAAGTGGCCCTTTTTTTCTAAATGGGAGAGGTGCATAATATGCAAAAAACATTATCTTTAAAGCAAAGTACAGATTTTCAAAAAATTTTGAAGCATGGTAAGTGGATAAATGGAGAATATCTTTGTGTTTACTTTTTATGTTATTCACAATGTGAAAATAATTTTTTAGGAATTGCAGTAGGTAAGAAGGGACTAAATAGTGTTCAACGTAATCGCATTAAAAGATTGATTAGAGAAGCTTATAGATTAAAAGAGAAAGAAATGAAAGTAGGATATCAAATTGTTATTTTGTGGCGAAATAAAAATCAGTTTGAAATGGCTACTTTTCAAAATATTTATGATGATTTAGAAAATTGTTTATTGAAATCAGGAATGCTATTATGAAAAGTTTTGTTATTTTTCTTATTAGAATATATCAAAATACTTTATCTCCTATCATTGGAAAAAATTGCAAATATATTCCTACTTGTTCTGAATATACTATTGAGGCAGTAAGGCGATTTGGAGTAAGAAGAGGAATATTGTTAGGAATTAATAGAATTTTAAGATGTAATCCAATGGCAAAAGGAGCTTATGATCCTGTTCCTGATAAATATGAATAAAGGAGGAAAAGAGTTGTTTGATTGGATTGCACAGTTATTTGGGTATTTATTATATGGCATCTATGAAATAGTACATAATTATGGAATTGCAATATTGATTTTTACTATTATTACGAAGTTGATTTTATTACCGTTAACTATAAAACAACAAAAATCTTTAGAGCAGTCTAAAAAGATGCAACCATTATTATTAGATTTACAGAATAGATATAAAGATGATCAAGAAAAGTTAGCTGCAGAGTATCAAAAGCTTATGCTTGATAATAAATTTAATCCTTTTGGTGGATGTTTAATTTCATTTATTCAAATTCCAATTATATTAGGTATGTTATATGTAGTAGGAAAGCCGCTTACCAATATGGTAAAAATGCCTCAAGAAGAAATAAGAGCAAAGATTCAAGAATTGATACCAGAAGATTATACAGGTTCTTATGATGATTTTATAAAGCAAAATCGTTATATTGAGTTGAAAGTAATACAGAGTGAAAATATTTTAGATTTAGACTTTTTAGGAATTGATTTGGGTGATGTTGCTTCAGAAAATAAGTCTGATTATAAATTGTGGATATTACCGATTCTTTCTGTTATTTTCACATGGCTTTCTATATATGTTGTAAATGGAAAGCAACAAGTAGTTGAGAAAAAGGAAAAGAGTGAAGATGAAATTCCAATGCCTAATATGCAAATGATGAATATTTTAATGCCATTACTTTCAGGATATATTGCATTTATTGTGCCACAAGGATTAGGACTATATTGGTTTTTTAGTAGTTTCTTACAAATTATAATACAATTATTGCTTAAAAAGTATTTTGATATGAAAAAAGAAAGTTAGGAGGAAGTAAACATGAAAGAAGCTGAAGGAGTAGGAAAAACATATGATGAGGCTTTAGAAGATGGTTTAAGAAAAATTGGTTTGCCAAAAGAAAGTGTTCAAATTGAAATATTAAAGGAACCAAAAAAAACATTTTTTAGTATATTAGATCCAAAGCAAGTAAGAGTGAAATTAACTGAATTAGAGAAGAAAGTTGAGAAAGAGCATGAATATACTAAGCCAAATGAAGATGAAATTAATTCTGCAAAAGATATTGCTATAAGATTTTTAAAAGAGTATATAAGTTGTTTAGGTATAGAACTTACAATAGAGGCTAAAGAAAGTGATGATGCACTTAGAATAGAGTTATCTGGCGAAAAAGCCGGTCTTGTAATAGGTTATAGGGGAGAAACTTTAGAAGCGTTACAAGTATTAGTTATGAATATTGTTAATAAAAATCGTGAAAAGAAAGTTAGAGTAATTGTTGATGCTGAAAATTATCGTGCTAAAAGAGAAAAAACTTTAGAAGAGTTGGCTTTAAAAGTAGCTAATACAGTTGTTGCTAAAAGAAAGAGTGTTTCTTTAGAACCAATGGTAGCTTTTGAAAGAAAGGTTATTCATGAAGCTTTACAAAATCACCCAAAGGTAAAGACTTCTAGTGTTGGAGAAGAACCATATCGTAAAGTTGTTGTGTCATTGAAGTAAAATTTAGTGAAAAATGAATAGTGAATAGTGGCATTATTGACTATTCATTATTCATTTTTTGTTGATAAAGAGAGGTGTAAAAGAATGAAAACTATTGCTGCAATATCTACGCCACTTGGGGTAGGAGGGATTAGCATTGTTCGTATGAGCGGAGAAGAGTCGTTAGCTATATTGAAAAAGGTATTTAATACTAAAGACATAGAGCATTTCCCAAGCCATACTGTTAAGTATGGTCATATTATTGATGAAAATAAAAATATTATAGATGAAGTATTAGTTTCTTATTTTGAAGCACCTAAAACTTATACTGGAGAAGATGTTTGCGAAATAAACTGTCATGGAGGAAATTTAGTTACGAGACAGATTTTAGATTTATTGCTTCGTAATGGTGCTACTCTTGCTACGCCAGGAGAGTTTACAAAAAGAGCTTTTTTAAATGGAAAGATGGATTTATCACAAGCAGAAGCTGTTATAGATGTTATTGAAAGCAAAAGCTTAAAAGAGAAAAATGCTTCTATGCACCAATTACAAGGTGTTTTAGGCAAAAAGATAAATGAGATTAAGAAAAATTTTGTGGATTTACTTGTTGATATGGAGGCTAATATTGATTATCCAGAATATGATATTGAAGAAGTAACAAGAGAGAAAATTGAGAAAGTAATAGAGGAGAATAAGAGTGAATTGAAGAAACTTGAAGCTTCTTTCGAAAATGGAAGAGTATTAAAAAATGGTGTAAATACTGTAATTATTGGCAAACCGAATGTGGGAAAATCTTCTTTATTAAATGTGTTATTAAAAGAAGAAAGAGCAATTGTAACGGAAATACCTGGTACTACTAGAGATACTATTGAAGAATATATTACTATAAATGGTGTACCACTTAAGATTATTGATACGGCAGGGATTAGAGAAACTAATGATAAAGTAGAAGAGATTGGCGTTGAAAAGAGCAAAAAAGCTATAGAAAATGCAGAGCTTGTTTTATTTATTTTAGATGCTACGAGAGACTTTGATGATGAAGATAAAAAATTGTTAGAAATGATTAAAAATAAGAAACATATAATTTTGGTGAATAAGATAGATATAGGAAATAAAATAGATGTAAAAGATGAAAATACTATTGAAATTTCAACAAAAAATTTAGAAGGAATAGAAAAGTTAGAAGCAAAAATAGAAGATATGTTTCAATCTAATGAACTAGATGTAGAGGACGAGGTAATTGTTACTAATCTTAGACATCAAGAGTTAATTAGAAAGACAGAAGAACAAATTGAGAATATTCAAAAAGCATTAAATAGTGGAATTCCAGTTGATATGTTATCTATAGAATTGCAAAATGCTGTACAATATTTAGGGGAGATAACTGGTGAAAGCGTTTCAGAAGATGTTATAGCAGGAATTTTTGCAAAGTTTTGCGTTGGAAAGTAAAAGAATAATAAAACAAACAGTAAGATTTTGAATTATTCATGATTTATTGATTTTTGTAATTGGAGGAACTTGAAAAATGGAGTATGAAGCAGGATATTATGATGTTATTGTTATTGGGGCTGGACATGCTGGTTGTGAGGCTGCTCTTGCTAGTGCACGTTTAGGCGTAAAAACATGTTTATTTACAATTAATATGGATAGTATTGCTAATATGCCTTGTAATCCTAACATTGGTGGGACTTCTAAAGGACATTTAGTAAGGGAAATTGATGCACTTGGTGGAGAAATGGCTAAGAATATTGATAAAACTTTTATTCAGTCTAGAATGTTAAATACAGCTAAGGGGCCTGCTGTTTATTCACTTCGTGCACAAGCAGATAGAAAAAAGTATCAGCAAGAGATGAAGCATACATTAGAACTACAAGAAAATCTAGATGTTAAACAAGCAGAAATTGTTGAATATATAGTTGAAAATAATCGTATTGAAGCTGTAAAGACACATATAGGAGCAATATATCATACTAAAGCTGTAATACTATGTTCTGGAACATATTTAAGAGGAAAAATATTTATTGGTGAAGTTAATTATGAAAGTGGTCCTGATGGAATATTTTCTGCAAGATATTTGACAGATAGTTTGAAGAAGCTAGGAATTGAAACTAGACGTTTTAAAACAGGTACACCTGCAAGAGTTAATAAGAGAAGCATTGATTTTAGTAAAATGGAAATTCAAGAAGGAGATGCAGAAATTGTTCCATTTTCTTTTGAAAATACTGATTTGCAAAGAGAACAAGTACCATGTTATTTAACATATACAAATGAGAAAACGCATGAAATTATTAGAAAGAATTTACATCGTTCACCATTATATGCTGGTGAAATTAAAGGCACAGGTCCAAGATATTGCCCGTCTATTGAGGATAAAGTTGTTCGTTTTGCAGATAAAGAAAGACATCAAGTTTTTGTGGAACCATTAGGCGAAAATACTGAGGAAATGTATATTCAAGGAATGTCAAGTAGTTTGCCAGAAGATGTACAAATTGCAATGTATAGAACAATTCCAGGATTAGAACATTGTGAATTTACTAGACCGGCTTATGCTATTGAGTATGATTGCATTGATTCTACACAACTAAAAACAACTTTAGAGTTGAAAAAGATTGAGGGAATGTTTTTTGCTGGGCAGGTGAATGGTTCATCTGGATATGAAGAGGCTGCAGCACAAGGAATTATAGCTGGTATTAATGCAGCGCAAAAAGTAAAGGGAAAAGAGCCTCTTATTTTAGATCGTTCGGATGCTTATATTGGAGTTTTAATTGATGATTTAGTAACTAAAGGAACAAATGAACCATATAGAATGATGACTTCTAGAGCAGAATATAGGCTACTTTTAAGGCAGGACAATAGTGATAGTAGATTGACTCCTAAGGGATATGAGATAGGGCTTATTTCTGAAGAAAGGTATAAAAAGTTTTTACAGAAACAAGAAAATATAAAAAAAGAGATTGAACGTGTTAAAAGGACAAATATAAAGCCATCAAAAGCTTTGAATGAGTTGTTAAAAGAGCATGGCACTACAGAAATTACAACTGGAACTAAACTAGCGGATTTGATTAAAAGAACTGAATTAAATTATGAAATGCTAGGACCAATAGACATTGATAGACCTCAGCTTTCTAAAGAGGAAAGAGAAGAAGTAAATATTGAAATAAAATATGAGGGGTATATTAAGCTTCAGGCTGAACAAATTGAAGCATTTAAAAAATTAGAAAAGAAGAAAATTCCAGAAGATATTGATTATGAGAAAGTGAAAGGAATTCGTATTGAAGCAAGGCAAAAATTGGAGAAGTTTAGACCAACTTCTATAGGACAAGCTTCACGTATTTCTGGAATATCACCAGCAGACATTTCGGTATTACTTATTTATTTACAAACATTATAATAATTAATTATTATAGTATTGCGAAAAGATTTAACTGAAAATATATATTGTATCAACTGATTACTAGAAGTTTGTAATTAAAATATGTTTATAACTTTTCTTTTAGATAAAATGAAGCACGAGGATTCGCTATAATCGATTTTTGAAAAGTGTTTATAAAATTATATTGCAAAAGTTTAAATTTGAAAAATATGCTGTTTAAATTAAAAATAATTATTTTGACAACTGAAAGGAAATTTTATGGAAACAAATTTGAAAGAACTTGCTAACAAGTTAGAAATAAATTTATCTGAGGAACAACTTGAACAATTTTTTTGTTATAGAAAAGAATTAAAAGAATGGAATGAGAAAATAAATTTAACTGCTATAACAGATGATAATGAAATTGTTGTTAAACATTTTATTGATTCATTAACAATAAAAAAGTATGTACCTGAAGATAGTAAATTAATTGATGTAGGAACTGGTGCTGGTTTTCCAGGTATACCTTTAAAAATAGTAATGCCTTCTATAGATGTAACTTTATTAGATTCATTACAAAAAAGAATATATTTTTTGGAAGATGTTATTGCAAAAAATGGATTGAAAAAAATACGTTGTATACATGGAAGAGCAGAAGATGTTTCACGTGAAACATTTAATCGTGAGCAGTATGATATAGTGGTAGCAAGGGCGGTTGCAAATTTAGCGACATTAGCAGAATTATGTTTGCCTTTTGCAAAAGTTGGTGGTTTATTTATTTGCATGAAGGGAAATAAAGAAGATGAGATTGATGAGGGAAAGAATGCAATTCAAGTTTTAGGTGGTGAAATAGAGAAAATAGAGAAGATAAAATTACCAAGTACGGAGATTGATAGGACAATTATTTGCATTAGAAAAGAAAAACATACACCAAATGAATATCCGAGGAAGGCTGGAGTACCATCTAAAAAGCCGATAGGGAGAATTTAAATTAAAGAGACTGTAGCGGCGGCCAGTGGCCGCCATAATTAGATATTTATTTTTCTATAATTTGTTGTAGCGCATTAAATAAAAGATTTTGTTGTATCTTGGATTTAATGGCGCCCAATGGGCGCCGCTACACTCTCTGACAAGGCTTTCAGAAATTATTAGATGTGAAACCATTATCTAGTAACACATTTTTAAATTATTTTTTGAAATCCTATATACAAAATAAAAAGAAATCGATATAATGGTTATAGTTTAATCAAAAGAAAATTGAAATGTTTCACGTGAAACATTTTATGGAGGAGAGTATATGGGAAAAATTATTGCGATTGCGAATCAAAAGGGTGGAGTAGGAAAAACTACAACGGCAGTCAATTTAAGTGCTTGTCTAGCATTAGCAAAGAAAAAAGTTTTACTTATTGATGCTGATCCACAAGGAAATGCTACTAGTGGAGTTGGAGCAAGTAAAGAAACGGAAAAATCTACATATGATGTTATTATTAATGGAGAAGATATAAAAAATACTATTCAAAAAAGTGCAGTTGAAAATCTAGATGTTTGTGCATCTAACATTAATTTAGCTGGTGCTGAAATACAATTAGTATCGCAATTGTCACGAGAATATAAGCTAAAAGAGGCATTAGATAAAGTAAAATCAGAATATGATTTTATTTTAATAGATTGCCCTCCATCTTTAGGTTTAGTAACTTTAAATGCTTTAACTGCTTCGGATACTGTATTGGTACCGATACAATGCGAATATTATGCATTAGAAGGTTTAGGACAACTTATGAGTACAATTGATTTGGTGCAAAAGCACTTAAACAAAGATTTAGAAGTAGAAGGCGTTGCGTTAACTATGTATGATGCAAGGACAAATTTATCTATGCAGGTAATTGAAGAAGTGAAAAAATATTTTAAAGATAAAGTTTATCGTACAGTTATTCCAAGAAATGTTAAACTTAGTGAAGCACCTAGCTTTGGAATGCCAATTGCTTTATATGATAAAAATTCTAAAGGTGCAGAAGCTTATGAAAATTTAGCTAAAGAAGTTATTAGACATAACAAAGTAGTTGCAAAATAATGATATATACTTTAAAATTATAATTTTCACAAAACTTATATTTTGTAATTTAACATATATTTTTACCAATATAGTTTGTTAAAGTATAATCTATCACAATTTTGTTTCATATTTTTTATTATAGTGATTAAGGAGGAAAAAATGGGAAAAGGAGCATTAGGAAAAGGTTTAGAAGCATTGTTTCCATCAAATGTTGATGTTTCAACACTTTCTGGAAATGTTTCACGTGAAACAGGAGAGAAAATTGTTGAATTAAAATTAAATGAAATAGAGCCTAATATTAATCAACCAAGAAAAACTTTTGATGATGATAAATTGGAAGAATTGACAGAATCAATTAGAGTTCATGGTGTATTGCAACCTATTATTGTAACTAAAAAAGATGATTATTATCAAATAATTGCAGGCGAAAGAAGATGGAGAGCAGCTAAAAAAGCAGGATTAAAAACAATTCCTGTTATTGTTCGTAATTATGATGAAAAAAAGACTAGAGAAGTTTCTCTAATTGAAAATATACAAAGACAAGATTTAAATGCATTAGATACGGCAAAGGCTATAAAAGAATTAATGGAAGAACATCAATTAACTCAAGAAGAACTTTCCAAAACTTTAGGAAAGAGTAGAAGTAGTATCGCCAATACTTTAAGAATTTTAAATTTAGATGAAAGAGTGCAAGATTTAGTACAAAATGGACGTCTTTCTGAAGGTCATGCTCGAACATTAGCCTCAATAGAAAGTCCACAAAAACAGTACAAATTGGCTATGGATATTATAAATTTAGATTTAAGTGTTCGAGATGCTGAAAATATGGCAAAAGAGGCGAAAGTTGAAGAAAAGAAAAAAGTAACAGAAAAGCCAAAAAAGAAAAGTAGGTTAGAAGTTATATATAAAGATTTAGAAAATCGCTTGAAAAATGCATTGGGTACAAAAGTTTCCTTTAAGCCACAAACAAAAAGTAAAGGAAAAATAGTAATTGATTACTATAGTGATGAGGAGTTAGAGAGAATTCTAGAAATATTGGAAAAAGCATGAGTTAATAATGAATAATGAGGTTGAAAAAATAATTGTTCAATTTAATTATTGTTAATTAAGGGGGAAAACAATGGATAAATTATTAGAAATTACAAAAGAACCAGCCTTTAGTATAGCATTATTATGTGGATTTGTAGTGCTATTTATATTAGAAATAATACATTTTTCGAAAACAAATAAGATGATAAAAAAATATAAGAATTTTATTTCTAAGTTTTCAAAAGGCAATAATATTGAATCAATGTTAGTTGAATATGCTGATTCGGTAGATAAAGTCAGGAAAGAAAATATTGAAATAAGAAGTCAAATTGATAAAATGGAAAAGAATGCAATGCATTACATTCAAAAAGTAGGAATTGTGAGATATAATGCTTTTTCAGATACAGGAAGTGATTTGTGTTTTGCATTAGCACTTTTAGATTTTGAAGATAATGGCGTTGTAATAAATGGTGTTTATTCGAGAGATAACACTACAACTACTTATGCAAAGCCAGTAGAAAAAGGAATTTCAAAGTATACGCTATCACAAGAAGAGGAAGAAGCAATAAGAAAAGCTAAAGATAAAAGTAGTACATACTATATTAATATTAATGATGTTGCTAGATAACGTTTTTTATTTAAATAATTTTTCAATGTTATATAGGTTCATCTGTAACATTGAAGAATTATTCTGGATAAAATCATTATTTAGTAATTTAACGATTAAAATTCCCAAAAATTAGTTATTGACAAGTTTAAAATAAAATGTTAATATAATTCTGTTACTGCAAGAGTAATCTTAATATGCAGAGGTGGTCGAGTTGGTTTAAGGCACCAGTCTTGAAAATTGGCGTATGTGCGAGCATACCGTGGGTTCGAATCCCACCCTCTGCGCCATAAGGGTTAGACATTG
>CANQLS010000009.1 GCA_947624765.1 uncultured Clostridia bacterium | reverse complement strand
AAACACATGAAAAAAGGAATTTCGTTGATTGCACTTATTATAACAATAATAGTAATAATAATTTTAGCAGCTATTACGATTAATGGAGTGTCTGGGATTTTAGAAAGAAGTAGATATGCAAAATTTTGTGCTGATTTAGATGCAGTGCAAGAATCTGTGAATCAAGCGTATGGAACGATGGTGTTAGAAGAAGCCAAAAAGCCAGGAGAAAAGAAAAATAGTCAACAAATCTATCAAGAACTTGCAGGTGGAGATGAAATGGATTATAGAGAAAAAACGTTATATCAGTTGACAGATGAAAAAATACTTGGATTAAAGTTACCAACGTATGGAACTAATAAATGGTATGTAGATTCTCAAACTGGTGATGTGTATTTACTATATGGTTTTGAATATAATGGAAAAGTATATCGTAGCAAGAAAGATATCCAAGGTGTTGTGGAAGAAAATGATTATGCCCAGTTTCATTCTGTGATTACGGTTGATATACCAACAGGAAGTATTCCTGTAATTCATAATGGAAAAAATTGGGTAATAGCGGATAGAAATAGTGATTGGTATGACTATAGAGCAGATGTACGACAATGGGCAAATATAATAACAGTTGATAGTGATGTGAGAAGTGCGTATTTATCAAAACCAGTAGGAACAGTCATTAGTGATGATGAATTTGAAAATGATGTAATAGGAATGTTTGTCTACATTCCAAGATACGCCTACCAAATCACAAGTCATTTGCATGATGGTGGTAATGTAGTAGGGAATATAGATATTGTGTTTATCAATAAGCAAAATCAAGACAATACAGGAAAAGTATATAGTGAAGAATATCCTACTACCACGTTAGATGGCAAAGAACCATCAGTGGCAGGAACAGAAGCAGATAAGATGAATGATTTCGTGGTGCATCCAGCCTTTACCGATAATGCGGAAAATGGCGGATGGGAACATGATTTAGATGGTATATGGGTAGCGAAATTTGAAGCCTGCAGTAGTACTACAGAATTGGTGGAGGACCAAAGCACAGGATCGGTTACTGTAGAAGGAACGGGAAAGATTAGTACGAATATAGGTGGAAAATATGGTTGGACAAATGACAAATCGAATTCGTCAGAATATGCTGTATTCAAACCGAATATTACGAGTTGGAGATATGTGGATGTAGCGACTATTGTTCAGAAATCAAAAGATGTGAAAGAGAAACATGGGTTAACGGATAGTACTAGTCATCAAATGAAAAACAGTGAATGGGGAGCAGCTGTATACTTAACTTATAGTAAATATGGAAACAAGAATTTATATAACAATTCGTATTGCGAAGGAGATGGTGTTTGGACACCTATAACAGGAATGTCAGGAACTACTATGGAAGATGGAACAGATTCTCGAAAAACAGCCAAAAAGTATTGTGAAGATGGTTCTATTCAAATGACCTATGGAGGCAATAATGTCAAAACGTTTTATCCCTATGATCACACGAATGGTTATCATAGCAGTAGTACTGATAATATTTATGGCGTTTATGATTTAGCAGGAGGATCATGGGAATATACAGCAGCCTATGTGGATAATGCTACACATACCACATATAAAGATCTTTATTCCAATGATTATGAGAAGAATGTATATGTGACAGGTACAACGAATGGCTCTGCTAGTAATTATGAAGCAAATGCGAACAAATTTGGAGATGCCTTATATGAAACATCAAAATATGGTGCTAGTAGAACGGATACATGGAATTCAGATATTTCGACTTATCCTACTTCTGGCAGCCCTTCTTTTGAACGTGGAGGAGATTTTTTAGATGGAACTGGTGCTGGAGCATTTGGATTTTACGAGCAGCAAGGTTTGGGTTCGTGGATTCGGTTTTCGAGCAGTAGTAGTACAATAAAAGTTACATGATAACGGTTTCACATCGAATAATTTTTGAAAGTTTTGTCAGAGAGTGTAGTGGCGTCCAGTGAGCGCCATTAAAGCGAGGATACAACAAAATCTTTTCTTTAGTGCACTACAACAAATTATGCAAAAGAAATATTTTTCAATTTATGGTGGCCAATGGCCGCCGCTACAATTGAACTGACATGGCTTTGAAGAATTATTTAGAATAGAACTATTATCTAGTAACTCAACACATGTAAAAATTAAAAAAATGATTGCAAAATGTTTTCTGTTATGTTAAACTATCTATGTTAGATTGAAATAGGGGTGTAGTTCATCGGTAGAATAAGAGTCTCCAAAACTCCTGAGGAGGGTTCGATTCCTTCCACCCCTGCCATTATTTAAAAGTAAATCATAATAATTTTTGAGTTATTATGTTTTGCTTTTTCTTTTTGTTCGTATTGACTATCATGCCTTTTTGGTGTAAAATATATACGAAAGTTGGGGGAAGCCCCTTAAAGGAGGAAATTTTGAATATGCCAGTGCAAGTGGGCGAAATAGTAGAAGGAAAAGTATCAGATATTATGGATTATGGCGTTTTTGTTAAACTTCCAGATAACAAAAGTGGTTTAGTACATATATCAGAAGTTTCAAGAGAATTTGTCGAGAACATTCATGATGTTATTAAAGTAGGAGATGTCGTAAAGGTAAAGGTTTTAGCTATTGATGAAAAAGGAAAGATTTCTTTATCTATAAAGAAGGCATTACCAAAAGAGGAAAAACATTTTAGACACACTGAAAACAAAAAGCCACAAGAACCATTAACATTAGATGATATGTTAACGAAGTTTTTAAAAGATAGTGATGAAAGACAATTAGATTTAAAAAGGAATATTGAAGGTAAGCGAGGAGCTTCAAGAAGAAGATAAATTTTTATTTCAAAGTTAAATAATTTAAGAGATATAAATAATTTTTGATTGTAACTTGTGAATAACAAGTATTACAATCAAAATTATTTTCCTATTATGCAAAATAATTACATTTCTTGTATGTATGTCTATTTTGAATTATCTAATAAATTATCCAATAAAATTTAATAAAGGAGAGAAGCTAGTGGAGGAGTTAAATCAATTATCGATTGTAGAGTTAAGGCAACTAGCAAAGCAAAAAGAAATTAAAAATATATCAAAGTTGAATAAAAATGAGCTTATAGACGCTATTTTAGAGTTGTACAAAAATAAAGAAGTAGAGGAAACTCCAAAAGATGAAATAAAAGAGCAACGTCTTGATGGTGAAGTATTGCCTAATAATAAGGATGATTTTTATGTGGAAGGAGTATTAGAGGTACTTCCAGATGGTTATGGATTTATTAGAGGCGATAATTATTTATCTACACCAAAAGATGTTTATGTATCTCCAGTTCAAATTCGTAGATTTCGATTAGATACTGGGGATAAGTTAAAAGGAATAGGGCGTATGGCAAAAGAAGGAGAAAAATTCCCAGCTCTAATTTACGTTAATTCTGTTAATGGAGATAGCCCAGAAGTGGCTATGAAAAGAACTCCTTTTGATGATTTAACACCTATTTTTCCTAATAGAAGAATTCATTTGGAATCTAATCCAACAGAATATTCAATGAGATTAGTAGATTTAATTGCACCAATTGGTTTTGGACAGAGAGGAATGATAGTTGCAGCACCAAAAGTTGGAAAAACTACTATGCTAAAGAAATTAGCAAATAGTATTACTACAAATCATCCTAATGTAGAATTAATTGTACTTTTAATCGATGAAAGGCCTGAAGAAGTAACGGATATGAAGCGTTCTATTAAGGGAGATGTAATTTATTCTACATTTGATGAATTGCCTGAACATCATACAAAAGTAGCTGAAATTGTACTAGAAAGAGCTAAAAGATTAGCGGAACATAAAAAAGATGTTGTAATACTATTAGATAGTATTACCAGACTTGCAAGAGCGTATAATTTAACGGTACCATCTTCGGGTAAAACATTATCAGGAGGCTTTGATCCTGCAGCATTACATAAACCGAAAAGATTTTTTGGAGCTGCTAGAAATATAGAAGAAGGTGGTAGTGTAACAATATTAGCCACAGCATTAGTTGAGACTGGTAGTAGAATGGATGAGGTTGTTTTTGAGGAATTTAAGGGAACTGGTAATATGGAGGTATATCTTGACCGTAAGCTTTCAGAAAAAAGGATATTTCCTGCAATTGACCTTAATCGTTCAGGAACACGTAGAGAAGATTTGTTATTATCACCAAAAGAGCTTGAAGTTGTATCGAAAATGCGTAAAGCTTTTGGAGATATGAATATGGCAAATGTTACAGATAATCTTTTAAAATTGATTACTACAACGAAAACAAATGAAGAATTTTTAGATAAATGTGAGAAAATGACTTGGTAATACTTGAAAAAATATAGATTATATTGTAAAATACCATGGTAATGAAAAAAGGAAGGGGTTTTAAATAATGATAAGTGCAGGAGATTTTAGAAATGGAGTTACATTTGAAATGGAGAGTCAAGTGTATAAAGTTGTTGAGTTTCAACATGTTAAGCCAGGTAAAGGAGCAGCTTTTGTTAGAACAAAGCTAAAAAATGTTATTACTGGAGCTGTTTTAGAGAAAACATTTAATCCTACTGAAAAGGTGCAAGAGGCTCAAATCGACCGCAAAGAAATGCAATATTTATACAATGATGGAGATACATATTATTTTATGGATAATGAAACTTATGAACAATTACCATTAAATAAAGAAGAATTGGGAGATACATTAAATTATTTGCTAGATAATATGATTATAAAAGTATTATCTTATAAAGGAAAAGTGTTTGGTGTAGAGCCACCTATGTTTGTTGAATTAGAAGTTACATATACGGAGCCAGGTTTTAAAGGTGATACTTCAACTGGTGCTAGTAAGCCAGCAACACTTGAAACAGGTTATGTTGTTAACGTACCATTATTTGTAGAAATTGGTAATAAAGTTCGTATTGATACTCGTACAGGAGAATATATGGAAAGAGTATAATGAAAATATAAAGGAGGATAACATGTCAGAATTAAAAGATAAGCTTACAAAGCAAGTAATTAAAATTAGTGATAGTATTTCTGATGAGAAAGAAAAAACAGCTGTTTTAGATACTTTGAAAGATATGGTTCAAACATTTACAGAGCATGTTGTTACTTTAGGTGAAAAACAACTCGAGTTGGAAAAAAGAGTTGAAGAAGTGTATGATGTATTAACTGCAATAGAAGATGAGATGATGTCTATCTTTGATGAAGAAATGGAAGGCGAATGCCCATATTGTGGCGAAACGATACCATTTTACATACCGGAAGATGGTTCTCAAGAGATAGAATGTCCAAATTGTCATAATACAATAGAATTAGAAATGATGTTTGATGATCATGATGGCTGTTGTGGTTGTGATGACTGCGATGATTGCGATCATAAAGATTGTGATGACGATGATGAATAGGATACTAAAAGAGCACTTTAAATTTTAAGTGTTCTTTTCTGTTGTTTAAGAATTATTTATAATAAAACAATTAACAAAATGAGGTGGAGCAGAAATGTTCCACTTTATTTTTATTAATTTTTGTGATAAAATAAAGTGACTAATAAATGAATAGGAGAGTTATATGGAGAACTTTGCAAAAGTATTACCAAGGATGAAAAAATTTGAAGAATATATTGGGGATGTAAAGAAATCTAATTTTCCAATTAGTTTAGATGGACTTACTGATAGTCAAAAGGCACATTTTATTTATGCTACTAAATTTTATACACATCGACCTGTATTATTTGTTACTTATAATGATATAGAATTGAAAAAAATGCAGAATAATATTTCATTTTTTGATGAAAATGATATTTTGACTTATCCAAAAAAAGAAATTATTTATTATGATATAGATACTATGAATAAGGACGTTACAATGGAACGCCTTCAAGTTTATGCGACTTTATATCAATCTGAGCAGCCTCTTATTTTAACTACTATAGAGGCATTAATGCAAAAAACTATTCCTAAGACAGAATTGTTTTCTAATGTACTTTATCTTGAAATAGGAAAGACAATATCTTTAGAAACTTTAAAAGATAGTTTGTTACATTTAGGCTATGAACGTACCGATATGGTAGAAGGAAGAGGACAGTTTGCAGTTAGGGGTGGAATTTTAGATATATTTCCTTTAACAACAAATCATCCAGTTCGTGTAGAGTTTTGGGGAGAGGAGATTGATTCTATCCGTTTTTTTGAAGAAACTTCACAGCGTTCTATTGAACCAATAAAGCAAATTAGTATTTTCCCTGTTGAAGAATTTTTGATAGACCACAATAAATTAGAAGAAATTGGGAATAATATCTTAAAAGAAAATCCGACCAAGCAAGAAGACGTTGAAGTCATAAAACATGGAAATTACTTTATGAAGTTAGACAGATTTTTTAATTATTTTTATAAAAAGACTGCTACTTTATTTGATTATATTTCTGATGATACGATTATATTTTTAGATGAACCTGCAAGAATTAAGTCTAAATGTCAATCTATTGAATTTGAAAATAAAGAAATAATTGAACAATTTTTAGAAAAAAATAAATATGTTCCTGGCTATGTAGATGCGATGTCTAGTTTTGTTGAAATTACTACGAAATTAGAAGAAAAAAATATCATCTATATGGAAAGAATGGATACCAATACGCATGCAAAAAGAAACGGATACAGTTTTAACTGTAGGGAGGTGAACTTTTTTCGTGGCTCAGTGGATATATTTGTACAGGAAGTACAAGAAAGCTATGAAGAAGGAAAAACAATTATAGTATTGGCTGGAACTAATTCAAAAGCTCGTAGCATTGCTACTATGTTGTTGGAGCATAAAATTAATGCAGAATTTCGAGAAAAAGAAAAGATAACTTTTAATGAAAATAATTTGGTACAAGTAACAACTGGAAATTTATCTGAGGGTTTTGAATATACAGAAATAAATCTTATTATAGTAGCTGGAGAAAGCACTGTCGTAAAAGAAAAGAAGCGTTCATATAAACCGTCTGCTTTTAACGAAGGAAAGAAAGTTGTATTTGCTGATTTAAAAGCTGGTGATTATGTTGTACATTCTACTCATGGAATTGGTCAATATGTTGGTATTCATACATTAGAAGTTGAAGGCAAGAAAAAAGATTATATTAAGATTAAATATCGTGATGATGACATTTTATATGTTCCGACAAACCAATTAGAAAGTATTAGAAAATATATTGGTTCTGGAGATCAGGCTCCAAAGTTAAACCGAATGGGTAGTAAAGAATTCGCAAAAACAAAAGCAAAAGTAAAAGAGTCGTTAAAAGATATTGCTAAAGGGTTAATTGAACTTTATGCGAGTCGTCAAAAACAAGTAGGATATCAATTTTCAAAAGATACTGTTTGGCAAACACAATTTGAAGAACAATTTCCTTATCAAGAAACAGAAGATCAACTTCGTTGTATAGAAGAAGTAAAGCAAGATATGGAAAGTCCTAGACCAATGGACCGTCTTCTTTGTGGAGATGTTGGATATGGAAAAACTGAAGTAGCCATTCGTGCTGCTTTTAAGGCAGTAATGGACGGCAAGCAAGTAGCTTATTTAGTGCCTACAACAGTTTTAGCTGATCAACAATATAAAACGTTTGTAGAAAGAATGAAAGAGTATCCTATTAGAATCGCAGTATTGAATAGATTTAAAACAAAAAAAGAACAAAACACAATCTTACAAAAATTAAAAGATGGTGAAATGGATATTGTAATTGGTACTCATCGTATTGTGCAGAAAGACATTGCTTTCAAAGACTTAGGACTTTTAATTATTGATGAAGAACATAGTTTTGGTGTAGAAAATAAAGAGTGGATTAAAAAAATGAAAAATAATGTAGATGTATTAACAATGACTGCAACACCTATTCCGAGAACACTTCATATGTCTATAGTAGGAATACGAGATATGAGTGTTATTTATGAACCACCTCAAAATCGTAGACCAATTCAAACTTATGTCTTGGAATATGATGAAGAAGTTATTAGAGAAGCTATACTTAAAGAATTAGAAAGAGAAGGACAAATTTTTTATTTGTATAATCGTGTAGAAGGAATTGAACGAAAGGCAAGTGAACTTGCAAAGTTAGTGCCAGAAGCAAGAATAGCTTATGCTCATGGTAAAATGACTGGTAGAGAACTAGAAAATATGATGCAAGATTTTATTGATAAAAAAATTGATTTACTTCTTTGCACGACTATTTTAGAATCAGGAATTGATATTCCTAATGCAAATACAATTATTATTGAAGACGCTGATAGATTGGGCTTGGCTCAATTATATCAAATACGTGGTCGTGTAGGTAGAAGTGATAGAGCAGCTTATGCATATATTACTTATAGAAAAAATAAAATTTTGTCAGACGTTTCTGAGAAAAGATTAAAAGCAATTAAAGAGTTTACAGAGTTTGGTTCAGGCTTTAAAATTGCATTAAGAGACTTAGAAATTAGAGGTGCTGGTAATATTTTAGGTCCTGAACAACATGGTCATATGGAAGCTGTGGGTTATGAAATGTATTGTAAACTATTAGAAGAGTCTGTAAAAGAGATTAAAGGAGAAGAAGTAAAAGAAGAAATTGAAGTACAAATTGATTTAAAAATCTCTGCTTATATTCCAGATGAATATATTAGTAATGCTAGCCAAAAAATAGAGGTGTATCAAGATATTGCTAATATTACTGATGAAGAACAGATTTCAGAAATGGTAGATGAATTAATTGACCGTTATGGTGAAATGCCAAACGAAGTGGTTAATCTTTTAGAAGTTGCGAGAATTAAGACTTATGCAAAACAAATTATGATAACGGCAATAAAGCAAACTGGAAATAAGATAGTAATTTATTTGAAAAATGGGGAAGCTTTATCAGGTGAGGTTATTCAGATGGTACTAGATGAATATAAGAATCGAATTTATTTTTCAGCTAGTGCACTTCCTTATATCACATTAAAGTTGCAAAGTGATAAAGAAAGTGATATATTAAAAGAAATTATAAAACTATTAAGAATTATGAAAGGATGAAATGTATGGATAAAAAGACAGGAATAATCGTGGGAATTTTAGTAGTAGTAGTACTTGCTTTGATTGTGGTGGCCGTTGTGGCAGATTCAAATGACCCATATTTGATTACCATAAATGATGTAAAGTATGAAAAAGAAGGATTTGAAAAATATTATCGAGTTCGCTATTTTGAAGAAGAAGAAAAATTAAAAGCCGAAGAAGAAAATAAAGATGAAGAAGCAACAGAAAATGAAGAAACACCTGAGAACGAAGAAGCAACAGGAAACGTAGAAACACCTGAAAACGTAGAAGCAACAGAAAACGGAGCAACAATTGAAAATGAAGAACCAAAAACAGTTGATAAAGCTGCATTAAAAGAAACTGCTTTAAATGAATATGCTACAGCCTTAATGATAAACCAAATTGGTGCTGCTAAAGGTTATAAACCATCTGAAAGTTTAATTGCATCAATTGGTGAAGAATATGATGCTGAAGAATTTAATCGTGATAGATTAACAGAACTTGGAATTTCAAGAGAAGATTATATTGAAGCAAAAAAAGTAGTTAAAATGCAAGAGGACTTCTATGGAAGATTAGCTGAATTTTATCCGATTGATGATGAGACTTTTAACAATTATATGACGGAAAATGAAGATAATCTAAAAGGGTATGATTTTAGAATGATGCAATTTGCTATTACAAAAAATGAAGAAGATGGTACAACTGATAAAGATGCAGTTTTAGAAAAAGCAAATGCAATTTTAGAGAGAGCTAAGAATGGAGAAGATTTTGAAACTTTAGCAAAAGAAAACGCTACTTCAAGAATTGTTATAAATAATTCTGTCTTAAGTCAATATAATGGTGAATTAGAAAGTGTAGATTCTCCTTATTTATCAAATTATTTAAATAACACAGAGTTGTATAATGCTTTAATAGCTTTACAACCAGGTGAGTATACTGAAATTATATCAGATGATAGTACTGCTTCATTTATTAGATTAGAAGCATTACGTGATGATGTTAAAGATGAAACAAAGCAAGCTATTCGTGATGAATTATCATCAACAAATGGAATGTATGATATTTATTATTCTAATCCATCTGTTATTATTAATAGTAGATTGTTAAAAACAATAGAAATTTAGGATGAAAAAATGATGATAACAAGTAAAGAAAATGAAACAATAAAACATATTAAATCTTTAAATCAGAAAAAATACCGTGATGAATATGGAGAGTATTTTGTTGAAGGAATTAAAATGGTTCAAGAGGCAATTAGTGAAAAAATGCCTATAAAGAAAATAATTATTTGTGAAGAATTATTACCACAAAAAATTGATGTAAAAAATTATGATGTAGACTATGTTGATAAAAAAGTTTTTACATCTATAACAGATACTGTATCTCCGCAAGGTATATTAGCTTTAATGACTAAAAATGAAAGGATAATATCAGAGTGCAACGCTGATATTATCTTTGCATTAGATGATGTGCAAGATCCAGGTAATGTGGGAACTATCATAAGAACTCTTGACTGTGCTGGAATTAATAATTTAATTATATCAAGCAAGTGTGCTGATGTTTATAATCCGAAAGTAGTGAGAAGCACAATGGGTGCTATTTTCCGCGTTTCAATACAAGAAGAGAAGGACTTGGTATATGCATTAAAGAAAAAGCAAAGTGAAGGTTATCAAATAATAGTAACTTCATTAGATGCTATTTCATATTATGATACATTAGATTTTAATTCAAAATCGATTATAGTAATTGGTAATGAATCTAAAGGTGTGCAAGATGAAATTCAGAAAATTGCAGATGTAAAGACTAAGATACCAATGTTAGGTAGAACAGAAAGTTTAAATGCTAGTGTAGCAGCAAGTCTTATGGCATATGAATATTTAAGAAAAAAACGTTATTAAAAGATTATATGTAAAAGAGGCGAATATATTTGAATTTTGGACTAAGAGAAGAAATATTTCAAAAAATATGTAATATTGCATCTAAATATCAATATCAATTCTTTATATTTGGTTCACGAGCTAGAGGAGATTATAGAAAAAACTCAGATATAGATATTGCAATTTTTGGTAACGTTACATCTGAAGAAAAATATGCTATAAGGAATGAATTTGATAAAATTGATATGGAGTATATGCTTGATATTGTTTTTGTGGAAGATATTACTAAAAATGAATTTATTGAAAATATTAGAAAAGAGGGATTATTAATACAATGAAAAGATGGGAAGAAAGAATGCAAGATTATCAAAATGCTTTAAAGAGCTTAGCAGATGGATTAATTGAGAATCCAAACGAATTAGAAATAGATGGCATTTTGCAAAGATTTGAATTTACTTTTGAGCTTTCTTGGAAATGTATGAAGGATTATTTAGAAAAGGAAGGAATTATCTCAAGTATTGGTAGTCCAAGGGAAATTATTAATTTGGCATTTAAACATAATTTAATTAATGATGGTGAAAATTGGATTAATATGATGTTAGATAGAAATCAATTATCTCATTTGTATGATAATAATGTATCAAGAAATATATATTTAAAAATTAGAACTCTATATATTAAATTAATGGAAGATTTATTAGAAAAATTTAATAATTTAAATTAAAAATTTTAATATTAAATTGAAAAAGATACGAAGGAGAAACAATATGGGGCGAATAAAAGGGTTAGAAAAAATAAAATCAAAAGAAGAGTATCAAAAAGTAAGAGCTACGTTAGAAAGTCAAGTAAAGGAGTATATTTGGTTATCAAGTAAAAAAGAACCTGAAAAATTAATAGAAGAAGAGTTACGTAAAACAATGCAACAATTAAAACAAGATATGGGCGAGGAAGAAAAAAGTGTTTTATATAAAATACATCGTTTAGAAATTATGTATAAAAGTTTAAAAGCAGGTACGTATTTAACAGATTTGAGGCAAAATATTACTGCAAATTTAATTTTAGTAGAGCAATTTGATGCAATGAAAGAAAAAAGAAACACATGGGAAACAGTTAAAGGTGTGTTGACAGGTGACAAAGATACTAAAGATTATTTAGATAGGAAAAACATGATTTCAGAAGTAAATCGTTCTGGTAATGTAAATCCACCAAACATGGAAATGGAAGATCCACGAAAAATCATAAAAGATATTATAACGAGATGCAATTTAGTTGGCATTACTATTAATGAAGAAGAATTAGGGCTTGTTCCTATAGAAAATGATAATAACAGAGGAATTGAAACTAGAGAAAAGATTGCTGCATGGACTAATGATTTTATTGCTGAGCGTGAAAATAAAGTTGTAGCATCTAAAGGTGAAAATATTCAATCAAATAGCAAGCCAAAAACAAATAATGAAGTAGCAAAGGACAAAGTAGAAAAAGGTAGAGGTTGGGAACGTGAATGATTGTGATTATAATGGTTATTATAGACCAACTAACAAAAGTATGGATGGCGAATATAAAAAGCACTATTCCGATTATACCAAATTTTTTAAATTTCACTTATGTAGAAAATAGAGGTATGGTGTTTGGACTAGCTCAAGGAAGCACTTATATAGTTGGTGCCATTTCATTACTTTTATGTATAGCCGTTGTATCATATATTTTTTCTGAAAAACGAAAATACCATGTTGTTAATTTTTCATGGTATATGATATTAGCTGGTGGCATTGGAAATATAATAGATCGCTTTGTGAGAGGATATGTAATTGATTTTATTGATACACCATTTATCGCTACATTTAATTTAGCAGACACATTTATTGTTTTAGGAGTTATTGGAATATTATGCAGTATGCTAATGAAGAAAAATAAATCTATAGAATAGAGGAACAAAATTGAATGAAAAATTTATTGTAACACCCGAAGAAGCAGGAACGAGAGTAGATAGTTACATAGCTAGTAAAGATGAAAAGCTTTCGCGAAGTTTAGTACAACATTTAATTGAAGAGGGAAAAATTTTAGTAGACGGCAAGTCACCAAAAGCTTCTTTAAAATTGCAAGTAGGACAAGTACTCGAAATCTCAGAATTAGATAGAAAAGAAAATATTTCATTAAAGGCTGAAGACATACCGATTTCAATACTTTATGAAGATGAAGATATTATAGTTGTAAATAAACCAAAAGATATGGTAGTACATCCTGGAGCAGGAAATAAATCTGGTACATTAGTTAATGCTATTTTAGGTAAACATGAATTGTCTAATATAAATGGTGAAATAAGACCTGGAATTGTACATCGCTTGGATAAAGATACAACGGGAGTTTTAGTCATTGCAAAAAACAATTATGCACATCAAAAAATTGCTAATCAAATACAAAATCGTGAAACAAAAAAAGAATATATAGCATTAGTTAGTGGACTAATTAAAGAAAACGAAGGCGTAATTAATATGCCAATTGGGAGACACCCAACAGATAGAAAGAAAATGGCAGTTGTTAAAACAGGTAAAGAAGCAATTACAAAATTCAAAGTTTTAAAAAGATATGAAGAAGGATATACATTATTAAAAATTGATTTGAAAACAGGAAGAACTCATCAAATAAGAGTACATATGTCTCAAATTGGATATCCAATAGTAGGAGATAATGTTTATTCAAATGGAAATAATAAATTTGGTGTTACGAGTCAAATGTTACATGCACATCATTTAGGATTTTATCATCCGAAAACAAATGAATGGGTGGAATTCGAAGCACCATTGCCAGAATATTTTGTGCAAGTGCTTAATAATTTACATGAGATTAAAAATTAAAAGGAGAGATACAAAAGATGGAAATATTATTTGTAGCGTCAGAAGCGGTGCCATATGCAAAGTCGGGTGGGCTTGCCGATGTAGCTGGTTCATTGCCGAAAGAGTTATTGAAATTAGGTCATGATATTTCAATCGTGATACCGAAATACAAAGAGATTAAACAAGAATTAGAATATGTAACTGATTTTGCAATTCCTATGCATGGACGAACAGAAAATTGCATTATTAAAAAACATATTCAAAAAATCGGTGAAAAAAATCTTACTACATATTTTGTAGATAGTGCCTATTATTTTAATCGAGATGGTATGTATTGTCATCCAGATGAAGCTGAACGATTTGCTTTTTTTGATAAAGCCGTTGCACACTTAGTAAGAACTTGGAATCCAAAAATTTTACATTTAAATGATTGGCAAACTGGTCCTATTGCTTTTTTAGTAAAAGAACAAAATCAACAAAAAAATATTAAAGTGATTTATACAATACACAACTTAGAATATAATGGTAGATTTAATCGTGGTAACATTTATCATTTCGGTTTTTCTGATGCTGATTTTACACCAGATAAATTTGAATTTTATGGTGATTTTAGTTTTATGAAACTTGGAATTCTATATTCTGATATAGTTACAACTGTAAGCAAAACTTATGCAGAAGAAATTCAAACAGAAAGATTTGGATTTGGTTATGATGGATTATTACGTGAAAAAGCAGAGAAAGGAAAATTAGTAGGTATAATTAATGGAATTGATTATGAAGAATATAATCCAAAAAGTGATGTAGAACTTGTTAAAAATTATGATGTAAATACAGTCTTTGATAAGCAAGTAAATAAAAAAGCTTTGCAAGAAGAAGTGAAATTACCAATAAAAGATGTACCACTGCTTGCAATCATTTCAAGAGTAGTTCATCATAAGGGTATTGATATTTTAATTGAAAGTTTAAATAAGGTTTTAGAAAATGATGTGCAGGTTGTAATGCTAGGATTAGGAGAAGAACATTATTTAAATCGTTTTGAATATTTGAAAGATAAATATCCAAATAAAATTTCTGTAAATGAAGAATTTAATCCAATGCTTGCAAAAAGAATTTATGCTGGAAGCGACATTTTTTTAATGCCATCAATCTTTGAACCATGCGGATTATCACAATTGATTAGTTTTCGTTATGGCACTGTTCCAATTACTAGAAGCACAGGTGGATTAAAAGATACGGTTATAGGATATCTTAGCAATAGAGAAAACGGAAATGGTTTTACTTTTTGGAGAGATAGACCTGAAGATTTTACAGAAGTAATTGGGAAAGCACTTAAAATTTATGAAAATGAAGAAGAGTGGAATATATTGAGAATTAGAGGAATGAAAGAAGATCATTCTTGGATGTCGTCGGCAAAAGAATATGAAGCTGTTTATGAGAATTAATAGGTAGGTTTGAGAAAAAATATTTTTCTTCTCAAACCCACAATCTATATTAACCATAAACACGCTAGCGCTTATGGAAGATTGATATCTAGAATATATTATGTTTTCGATTACTATTATGTGAGAATTTTTAAAATATAATACAAAGTTTTTGGGGGAAATGATGGAAGAAATCAGATTACAAAAATTTATGGCAGAATGTGGAATTGCTTCAAGAAGAAAATGTGAGGAAATGATAATAAATGGTCTAGTTCGTGTGAATGAAAAAAAAGTTACAGAACTTGGCACAAAGGTAAATCCTGATAAGGATATTGTAGAAGTAAATGGTAAAAAAATAGGTGCAGAGAAAAAAGTATATTTACTATTGAATAAGCCAGTAGGTTATGTAACAACTGTTTCTGATGAAAAAGATAGACCAACGGTTATGAAATTATTAAAAAACGTAAAAGAAAAAGTAGTACCAGTTGGAAGATTAGATATGTATACATCTGGATTATTATTATTTTCAAACGATGGAGAATTTATTTATAAAGTAACACACCCAAAGCATGAAACGACAAAAACATATATTGTAAAAACAAGAGGAGTACCAACAGAAAAAGATTTAGAACACTTAAGAAATGGAGTAAAAATAGAAAACTACATTACTTCTCCTGCAAAGGTAGAATTATTATTAAAAGATAATACAAATAATATAGCAAGAATTTGGATTCAAATTCACGAAGGAAGAAATCGTCAAGTACGAAAAATGTGCGAAGCAATAGGACTATCTGTAATCGCTTTAAAACGTGAAGGAGTTGGAAACTTGACGTGCGAAGGACTAGAAAAAGGTGAGTATAGGTATTTAACAGAGCAAGAAATAAAAGAGATAATGGAGTATTAAAAAATTTTTCTTGATATTTTATATTACTATTGATACAATTATTTCATAAAATAAAAGAGGAGAAATGAGAAATGCAAAAGAGAAACGCTGAAACCGTTGCGGTTCTACACACACACACACACACATTTGTTTTAATTAAAATTAATAATTCAGAATAAAACTTATTAAAACCGTAGTTAATA
>CANQLS010000008.1 GCA_947624765.1 uncultured Clostridia bacterium | reverse complement strand
AAGTAACCGAACAACCAAAACATGGTAGATTAGAATTTAACACCAAAACCGGAGAATACACCTATACACCAGAAGACGGATATACAGGCGAAGACAGCTTCACAGTAACAGCCAAAGATGAAGTCGGCAACGTATCAGACGAAGCCAAAATTCAAATCACCATTAGCCCAAAAACAACCGGTGGCGGCGGTTCTGGCGGTGGCGGTGGTGGAGGAAAACCAGACAAAGAGCCAGAGCCAGAAACAGAAATCCATGACTGGTATATTAGAGGATATGAAGATTCAACAGTAAGACCAGAAGGAGAAATTACAAGAGAAGAAATTGCTATGATAATTTATCGTCTATTATTAGGACCTGATGGAGTAGGTAAATTATCTGGAAAAGTAGGATATATCGATGTACAAGAAGGTAGATGGTCATACGAGGCAATTATATACCTAACAGAAAAAGGTGTATTAGAAGGTTATGGAGATGGAACATTCAGACCAGAAGCACCTATAACAAGAGCAGAATTAGCAACAATTCTTTCTAGATATATGGAAGGAGATGCTTCTAAAGATGTAATACATTTTAATGATTTAGCAAATAACCATTGGGCAAAAGAAGCAATTGATAAGGTAACAAAGAATGGTTGGATGATAGGATATGAAGACGGAAGCTTTAGAGCAGACGCCAATATTACCAGAGCAGAAACAGTAACAGCAATAAACAGAATGTTAGAAAGAGAAGCAGACGAAGATGCTATTCATAATATTCCATTTGTAGATTTAGAGAGAAATCATTGGGCATATTATGAGATATTGGAAGCAGCAACAAGACATGAATACTTAGAAGACGAGCAAGGTTACGAAGAATGGCAAACACAAGAATATCCATATTTACCATAGAGTGAGAGAGTAATGGCGGCCAATGGCCGCCATTATTTTAAAAATATTTCTATTGCCTAATTTGTTGCAGGAGCTTGTAGTGGCGGCCATTGGCCGCCATAAATGGGAAAATATTTCTTTTTGTATAATCTGTTATGGCGCATTGAAGGGAAAGATTTATATCCATATTTGAATAATTAAATGCAAAAAGAAAAAGTGCTTGGTATTGTGTCAAGCACTTTTCTTTTATGATTACAGTGATCATTACATATTATGTATACTTGAACATCAAGCAAAATCTACGGAAAAAAGGGTTGCAAAGAAATGACAAAAATTATATAATAAAATCGGAATACGAAAGAAAAGAGGGGTTAGCATGCGTGAAGGGAAAGTATGGATGTTTTGGATTTTACTATTTTCGGGTATAATACTTGGAGGTTTATTAGGACAACTTGCGTCACAGGTTTCTTTTTTGTCGTGGCTTAGTTATGGACAATCTTTTGGATTGGAACAGCCATTTGTATTAAATTTAGGAATTTTAAACTTATCCTTTGGTATTATGTTTAATTTAAATATTGCAAGCATTATTGGTGTGTTACTCGCAATGTTTATTTATAGAAAAGTATAGATTGGGGCAAAAGGTAATTCAATTAGAGAAGAAAGGATTGCCTATGAAAATGAAAGAATTACCAACGTTGGAACGACCTTACGAGAAATTAGAAAATTATGGTGCTGAGAGATTATCTGATGCTGAATTGCTTGCTATCGTGATAAAAACTGGCACTAAAGAAAAATCTTCTATTCAAATGGCACAAGAAATTTTGTGCTTGGGAGATGGAAAGACTGGGATTTCTTTTTTACGAGAAATTTCTTTGGAGGAATTACAAAAGAATAAAGGAATTGGACGTGTTAAAGCAATACAATTAAAAGCTGTAGCAGAACTAGCAGAAAGGATTACTAGACCAGTTTCATTTAAAAATCAAAAGATAGAAACGCCAGAAGATATTAGTAATATTTTTATGTCGGAGTTAAAAAATGCTAAACAGGAAATAATAAAAACGTTATTATTAAATGGGAAAAATCAAATTATACGAACAGTTACGAATGCTATAGGTAGCGTTAATGCAAGTTTTGTGGAGCCTAAGGAAATTTTAAGAGAACCAATAAAGTCTGGAGCAGTTAGAATTGCATTGGTTCATAATCACCCTAGTGGCGATCCTACTCCTAGCCAAAAAGATATTGATTTTTCGCGAACAATTGCTAGTATGAGTGAGATGTTTGGAATTGAACTTATTGACCATATAGTAATTGGTAATGGTGTTTTTTGTAGTTTAAAGAGAATGAAGAAGTTTTAAAGGAGTGAAAGTTATGTTAGGTTTTTTCGCAAAAGATATTGGGATTGATTTGGGGACAGCCAATACATTAGTACATTTGAAGGGAAAAGGAATTATTATTCGTGAACCTTCTGTTGTAGCTATTGATAAATATACAGGAAATGTGGTGGCGGTTGGAACAGAAGCGAAAGAGATGCTTCGGTAGAACACCTGAAAATCTAAATGCGATTAGACCATTAAAAGATGGCGTTATTGCTGATTTTACGGCAACTAAGATGATGTTGAAACATTTGGTAGATAAGGCGTGTCAGAGATATGTTATTGCAAGACCACGAGTAGTAGTTTGTGTACCTTCAGGAGTAACAGAAGTAGAGGAAAGAGCAGTAGAAGAAGCCACAATTAACGCTGGTGCAAGAGAAGCTTATTTAATGGAGGAACCTATGGCTGCTGCTATTGGTGCTGGACTTAAAATTGGTGATCCAAGCGGTTGCATGATTGTTGATATTGGTGGCGGTACTAGCGAAATATCTGTTATTTCTCTAGGCGGAGTGGTAACAAGTACTTCTCTTCGTGTTGCTGGTGATGAGTTGAATGAGGCTATTATGGACTATGTAAAGAAAAAGTTTAATTTGGCAATTGGAGAAACAACTGCTGAAGAAATAAAGATGTCTATTGGTAGTGCTTATCCTTCTATGACAACTGAAGAAATGGATATTAAAGGAAGAGATTTGCAGACTGGGTTACCAAGAACTATTACAGTAACTTCTGTACAAATAGAAGAGGCTATGAAAGAAGTAGTAATGCAAATTGTTGAAGCTATTAAAATGACGTTGGAAAAGACACCACCAGAGTTAGCTGCTGATATTATGATTAATGGAATTACATTGTCAGGTGGCGGAGCACTTATTAAAAATTTAGATAGATTGATTTCTTTAGAAACAGGTATCACTACTAATGTTGCAAATACGCCTTTAGATTGCGTGGTAAAAGGTGCTGGAAAGGTGCTTGAAGATTTAGATAATTTGAAGAGCGTTTTAATTAATTCACGTAAGCGTAGATAAATAGTTAAATAAAATAACAATTGCTATTTATATATGAAAGAATAATAAATAGAAGGAGATAGTATTAGGTGAGAAATAAGTTCCTAAAAACTTTGCTTATAATTATTGGAGTTATTGTTTTGTTTAGTATTATTGGGTTAACAAACGGGAAAAACAGAGAGGTTACTGTTGTGGAAGCTTTGTTTTCAGATATTATTACTGTTCCGCAACGTGTTTATACACATTTGAAAAATTGGATTATTAAGGATAAGGATTTTTTTAGTGATATTGAAAAATTAAAAGAAGAAAATAAAAAGTTGAAACAGGAAAATGTTCAATTGACAGATAAAATGGTTGATTATGAACTTCTTGTTTCTGAAAATAATGTTTTGAAAGAACATTTAAAAATGGAATCTGCTTATCCTGATTATGAAGTGGTTGTGGCTGAAGTTATTTCGGGAAGTAATAGTAACTGGGAAGATGTTATTTTGATTAATAAGGGTAAAAATTCTGGAATATTACCTAACATGGCAGTTATTACTACTGAAGGGTTAGTTGGATATGTTGAAAGTGTGTCAGATGATACTGCTAAGATTGTTTCTATTATAGATGCTGGAAATTCTGTAAGTGGTAGAGTTGTAAGAACTCGTGATGCAATTGTTTGTATGGGAAGTAGTTTGTTAAGAGAAAATGGAAGATTAAAAGCTACGTACATACCATTGGGTGTAGAATTAGTAGAGGGCGATAAAATTGAAACTTCTGGAATGGGAGGAATTTATCCTAAGGGTATTGCAATTGGTGAGGTAACTTCTTTTACAGTTAAGAAAAATCCTTCTGAAAATGAAGCGATTATTGATACGTTCGTAGATTTTAATCGTTTAGAAACTGTTGCTGTAATTATAGGAGAAGTTAAGATATGAGAAAAATCATTACTACTGTTATTATTATTTTCATAATTATTCTTACTGTATTACTCCAGATTAATCTTTTAAATGTAGTACCTTTATTTGGTGTTAAGGCAAATTTAGGAATAGTTTTAGTTGCGGGAATAGGATTAATGAGTGGACAATTAGTTGGTGGTATTGTTGGAGGAATTTATGGACTTATATTAGATGTTACATTTAGTAAATTGATCGGAGTACAGCTTTTGCTTTATACCATAGTTGGAATTATTACAGGCAGAATTAGTAGAGGATTTTCTAAAGATAGTAAAATGGCAATGGTAGTTATTGTATTTCTTACAACAATTGTTTTTGAATTTGCAAATGTTTTATTGCTATCTTTGTTGCAAGACTTTAAAATAAAGTTATTTTCTGTTATTGTGGTAATATTGTTAGAAGCTATATATAATGTGATTTTAACAATGTTATTACAAAAGTGGATAGTTAGTTTAGGCGAGATGATTAATAAAAGCAAGAATAGTTATTATTTGTTATAACCTAAAATAGAAGGTGAGTAAGATAGAATTTTTAAAAGATCGTTTTGGTATTTTTATTATATTAGTATGTGCGGTGGGAATTATTTTTATTGCACAACTTTTTAATTTACAAATTGTTAATGGAGAAAGTTATCGTGAACAGTCTGAAAAAAGGCTGGTAAGAGAAGTTGTTACTTATGCTCCACGTGGTGAGATTTATGATAGATATGGCAAGGTATTGGCTACTAGTGAAATGGGTTATATTGTTGAGATTTATAAAACAAAAGTAACTACACAAGAATTAAATCAGGTGCTTTTGAAATTGGCTAATATATTAGAGAAGAATGGCGATAGTTACTATAATAGCGTGCCTATCGATTTTGAAAACGGTGTTTTTTCTGGAAGTGAAAACACAATTAATAATTGGAAGAAAAATAATAATATAGCTGAAGATAAGACGGTAGAAGAAGTTATTGATAGTTTAAAGAAAAAGTATGAAATAACACAAGAAGATATTCATGATGTTGCTAAGATTATTGCGTTACGTTATGAAATTGCTAGTAATGGATATTCGAGTTATAGACCACTTACACTTGCAAAAAATATTTCATTATCTAGTATGATGGAGATTAAAGAGAGAGGTGCAGAACTTTCAGGCGTAAATATTGATACTCAACCAATTCGTAAATATACAGCTGGAAATGTGGCAGCACATATTATAGGATATATAGGAAAGATTAGTGCTGATGAATATAAGAATAAAAAAGATGAAGGTTATTCGTTGAATGATACAATTGGTAAATCTGGTATTGAGTATAGTTTTGAAGATTATCTACGAGGTGTGAATGGCTCTAAGAGATTAGAAATGGATTCTTATGGAAGAGTAGTTGAAGAAGAGGAAATTCAAGAAAGTGTAATGGGAAATAGTGTTGTTCTTACAATTGATTTAGATTTGCAAGCTGTTACAGAACAAGTGCTTGAAGAAAATATTAAGAAAATTCAAACGGGTGGCTTTGCTTTGCAGTTTGATGATGCAAGAACTGGAGCGGCAGTTGTAATGAATGTTAAAACTGGTGAAATATTGGCAATGGCGAGCTATCCATCTTATAATCCGGAAGATTTTGTTACTGGAAGTAATGAAGTTACAAATTATTTTAATAATGAAGATAAACCAATGTTTAATAGAGCAATTCAAGGTACTTATTCGCCGGGTTCTACTTTTAAAATGGTTACTGGAATTGCTGCATTAGAGAGTGGTGTTATTAAAGTTGATGAGTATGTAAATGATATTGGAATATTTCCATTAGGACATAAACCAGCTTGCTGGATTTGGAACAGTAGAAGGCAAGTGCATGGAAATGTAAATGCAGAAACAGCTTTAAAAGTTTCTTGTAATTTTTATTACTATGAAGTTGCTAGTAGAATGGGTATTGATAAAATTGCAGAATATGCGAATAAGTTTGGATTAGGTCAAAAAACAGGTGTTGAACTTGCAGGCGAAGTTTCAGGAATTTTAGCTTCACGTGAGTATGTTAAAAAATTAAATGAAAACGGAGCAAACAAAACTTGGACTATTGGAGATACATTATCTTCTTCTATTGGTCAATCATATAATACTTTTACTCCTCTTCAGATGTGCTATTATATAGCAACACTTGCAAATAAAGGAAATAAAAATCAAGTAACACTTGTAAAAGAAGTAATAGATGCAAATGGTAATTTGTTAGATAAAGAAGAAGTTGAAAATGATATTCATGAAAAGTTGGGCATTACTAAACAAGATTTGGAAAAGATAGAAATTAGCGAATCTACTTTGACAGCTATTTTCGAAGGAATGAGATCTGTTACTGGAGATTCAGGTGGTACAGCATATAATACTTTTTCATCTTTCCCAATTGAAGTTGCTGGTAAAACTGGAACTGCAACGGCAAGTACTGGCTCAGATAATGCTTGGTTTGTTGGATTTGCTCCATATCATGATCCTGAAATTGCAGTAGTTGCAATTATTGAACATGGTGGACATGGCTATTATACTGCTCCAGCGGTTAAAGATATTATGGAGGAGTATTTTGGTTACAACAACAATAACATTGAAGAAGATTTAAGTATGAAATCAACAAAAATTGAATTAATCCCATAAAGGAAGGAGCAAAAGAAGATGGAAACAGAAGTATTATTAAAGAAAACAGAAGATAATTTAGTTATTATGCTAGATAAGAATGCAGATTACAAAAATATTAAGGAGAAATTAAAGGAAATTTTAGATGCTTCAAATGACGTTTTTGAAGGCTTAGAAGGCCCGATTATTGTTGATGGAAAAAGACTTTTAGATGATGAGGAGATTGAAATCTTAAATATATTAAAAGAAAAAACAGATTTAGAAGTTAAAATTGAACGTCCAAAGCAAATGGGATTAGCTTCTATTGAAAATATTTTTAATAAAGATACAACAGTTTCACTTACAAAAGTATATACTGGTACATTACGTTCTGGTCAACGAATAGAATATGAAGGAAGTGTAATTGTTTTAGGTGATGTAAATGGTGGAAGTGAAATAGTTGCAGAAGGAAATATTATTGTGCTTGGCAATTTAAGAGGATTTGCACATGCTGGTGCAAAGGGCAATAGAAGTGCATTTATTGCAGCTTCTTCACTAAATCCTACTCAACTTAGAATTGCTGATATTATTATGCGAAATGTGGAAGAAAAGAAAGAAATTGGAAACCCATATGAAATTGCAAAAATAGAGATGGGAAGTATTGTAGTTGAAAAATAATATTAAAAATCCTCCAAGTATTTTGGAGGATTTTGCTTCGAACCAATATCAATTGTAACGCCGACTACAAATCATAAATACACACCTAAGACTCCTTTCGGATAATCCCAAGCATTTTTCCACAACCCATAATCTTTGCTCGACTACTAATAATATCTTTACAACCACCACCGTCCCGAAGGACGATAGTAATCATTAGCAAATAAATTTTCTTTTAATCCTTTTCAATTACAAAAAGGATTAGTTAAAATTTTTAGATGCCTGCGATACCAAGAGTAATCTTCGCTCGAATATATTCCATACTCATAAACCATATATACAAAAACATACATAAGATACAGCCTACTTTGCAAAAAATATACTCTTATCGCCGGCTAAACATCATCTAGTTTTTCCTAAACAATGAATAACCTTTGATCGAATTTATCAAGACCATGTCGACAATTTTGATTTTGATAAACTCTTTGCTGAACTGATAAAGATTCTATGTTAATATTATATGTGTTTATTTTTAAAATATACGAAAAATGTTTAGAAAAAGTTGGAAATTTTTTTGTTGAATAATGTCGAATAATGTCGAAATGTTTTTGTTGACTTTTCTTTAAAATCATATTATGATTGAGCCATAATAAAAGTTAGTTGAGGGGCATTAACTTTCTAGGTAGGGAAGTTATGCCCTTTTTGTATGTATGAGAGGAGTGGGAAAATATTTTAAGAAAAGATGTTTTATCTAAAAATGATGAATTGTTTTCCGTACAAGAGTGGATTCCAATTAAAAGTGTGGTAAGGGGAGGAATCTTAAAAAAAGACGGCAATTTCATTAAAGTTTTACAAGTTACTCCGATTAACTTTGAGTTAAAGTCAGATTTTGAGCAAGAAGCTATTTTAGAATGTTATAAGAGATTTTTAAAGTCTTGTTCTTTTGATATGCAATTAATTGTGCAAACTCATGTAACAGATATTTCAAAGCATCTAGCAAAAGTTAAACGATTGAGTGAAGAAGAAGATATATTGCAAGATATGGCAAAAGATTATATAAATTTTGTGCAAGAAATAACTTCCAGCAGGAAGAATGTTTCTCGTAGATTTTATATTATTATGTTACAAAATGAAAATACTGAAGAAAACATTTGTAAGATTAAAGAAGGACTTGGAACGTGTGGCAATTTTGTTGAAGAATGTAGCGAAGAAGAAATTATTTTAATGTTAAAAAATTGTTTCAATAAACGTTTAAGAATGTTAGAGAGGAAGAAATTATGAGTCTTATTGCAAATGCAGAAAAACATAAATTACCTATATTAAGCGTGGGTAGCAGAAATAATTTAGACGGTATTTATCCTGCTTATGTAGATACTACAAATCCAAGATATCTAGTGTTGGATAATTCTTATGTAGCAGGTCTTTTCGTTGTGGATTATCATAAAGAGATGCAACGAGTCTTTTTAGAAAGATGTATTTTATCTGATTTAGATTTACAAATTTCTTTGTTTTATGAAAAGAAAAACACATATGAGGTAATTAAAGAGTTAACGTATCACATTGGAAATACGGGAGCAAATTTAAAAACATCTAATGAAAATCAGACAGATATAGATATAATGGGAAGTAGTTATGAAGATGCAAAATATATTAGAAAGCAATTACAAATAGGTGGGGAAGATTTTTATTATCTATATACATACATAGTCGTGTATGCAAATTCCAAAGAAGAGTTAGAATTCGATTTACAGAAGTTAGAAGGCATTTTAGCTGGTATTGGGCTTACTAGTAGAAGAGGTGTCTTTCGTGAGGAGCAAGTATTTTTATCTTGTGCTCCATTAATGCAAAATGAAAAAGAATTAAAAGAAGTTACTGCAAGAAATGTTTTAACAAGTGGACTTATTAGTACATATCCATTTTTGTCAAATGAATTATGTGATGAAGAAGGAATCGTCCTTGGTACAAATGATTCAAATCATTCTTTAGTTATGATAGATAGATTTGATACAGAAAAGTACAAAAACGCTAATATGTGTGTGCTTGGTACAAGCGGTTCTGGAAAATCTTATTTTATGAAATTAATGATTGCACGTAATAGATATTTGAACATTCATCAATACATTATGGATCCTGATAGAGAATATATAGAATTATGTCGCAAGCTGAATGGTACTCTTATCCAATTTGGAAGTGATACAAGTATTAATATTATGGATATTCGAGAGTCTAGTAGTGAAGAGGGAAGCGGATATTTGCAAAGCAAAGTAGGAAAATTAAATATATTCTTTAGTCTTTTAATTCCAGATATGACTCCAGAAGAAAAATCTTTATTGGAAGAAAAAATTATTCTTTGTTACAACGAAAAAGGAATTACATTTGATGATGATTCGCTTTATACAATAAAAGAAAATGGAAAATTATTAGGTAAGAAGCGATTTAGAGATAGTGAAGATATGCCAATTCTTTCAGATTTATATCAATTATTAAAAAAGGATAAAAAGATGAAGAGAATTATCACTTTACTAAAACCTGCTTTAGAAGGGAGTTTAAGATTTTTAAACCGACATACGAATGTAGACTTATCAAATAAATTAGTAATTGCTGATATTCATGATGTGGAGGAAAATAGTTTATCACTTGTAATGTTTGTAATTACAGACTTTTATTGGGATAAGATTAAAGAGGAGAGAGCTCAAAAAAAGATACTTTATTTTGATGAGGCATGGAAACTTATAGGGACTAGTGATGATACAGCTAATTTTATTTTTAAAATTTTTAAAACAATTAGAAAATATGGTGGTGCTGCAACTGCAATTACGCAAGATATTAATGATTTTTTTACGTTGCAAGATGGAAAATTTGGAAAAGGTATTATGAATAATTCAAGTATAAAATGTATGTTTCAATTGGAAGAAAATGAAATTGAAAAGATGAAAGAAATGGCTTGTTTATCAGAAGAAGAATGTTATCGTTTGAGAAATATGGAAAGAGGAGTATGTTTATTGCACGCAGATAGAACACATTTAGTGGTTAAAGTGGAAGCTTCTAAAAAAGAGCATAGTATTATTACAACAGATAGAAAAGATATAGAGAAAATGGCGATTATGCGAAATGAATAATAAATGTTGAGAATGTGTGGGGGTAGTAATATGAAAAGAGTATTAACGGCATTAGGTAATCCAGTGTTAAATAATGAACTTAGAAAGTATGATAAATATGATGTAATTACTGAAGATTTATTTTATCAAGAAGCAGTTATGGACATAGTAGAAACGGAAGGAATAGATTCTATTGTAATTAGTGGATTATTGCAAGGGCAATGGGACTTAGTAGAATTTATTCAACAAATGAAGCGAAAAAATAGTGTAGCGAGAGTCATTGTTATTACAGATGAAATTAGTATGGAAAATAGAAATTTATTAATGAATATGGGAGTATTTGATATTTTATATGATAGCGAAGTGGAAGTGGCTGATGTTATTGCTGCGATTGATAGAGAAGAGCCTATTGCTAAACAGGTAGTAAAAGAGAGAGAAGATATTTCTTATGAATTTGAAGCATCAGAAGAGAATGTATCTTATATTACAAAAATACAGAAACAGGAAATCATTGCTATATCTGGAATAAATGGCGTTGGAAAATCTACTTTTGCAGTACAGTTAGCTAAGAAGCTTGCTCAAAAGAGTAATGCAAATATTTTATTAATAGATTTAGATACACTTAATGGTAATGTTGAAGAAATTATGCATATTAACAAAGTACCACAAAATGTGGATTTCTTAATGGACGAAGATAAAAAATGTGGATTAAATTATGCGGTTGATTTAATTGCAAAAAATCGTTTTGATGCAAATGTTTTAGATGAATTAGTTATACATGAAAAAGGTGTAGATGTATTGACTGGTAACATTTCACTTCATTATTGCGAAAATGTACTTCAAGAGAGCTATTATTCTAAAATTTTATCAGCAGCAAAAGAAAAATATGATTTCATAATTATCGATACTAGCAGTAACATATTTTTAGATTCTACAAAATGGGCATTGCAAGAATCTACTCGTGTATTATTTTTAACTGAAAATAATTATCTTTGCATGAAAAAAAGTATGCAACTTTTACAAGTATTTTTGAATGTTTGGGGTATTTGGAAAAGTAAAATTCAGGTAATACTTAGAAAAAGTGCTATGGATAATTTAGAAATAGAACTTGTAGAAAAAATTTTACCAAGCATAAAAGTAGTTGGAACTTTGCGTAATGGAGATGACATAGAGTATGAGAAGATATTAACTAATATTCACTTTATACCAAAAGCAACATTTCGTGAGAAGATTGAAAAAATAAGAAGTATAGTTGAAAAGAAGATGTCAAAAGAGATAATAGGCAAGGAGGTGCAACATGCTAATTAATCCATTAAAGGTAAAAAATGAAACTAAAATTGAAAATACAGAAGTAAATAAAGATAAAGTAATTAGCGATATGATAGGCTTTTTAATTAGCAACTATGCAGAATATCTAAGTGATATTGACATGAATAAAGACATGGTTGAAAGCATAGTTCGAGAAAAAGTTTATGCAGAATATAGCAATATGAATACAGAATCTACTATAACCGCAATTATTGATAGATTATTTGGTTATCATATTTTACAGAAATACATAGATGATGTAGAAATTAGCGATATTCGTGTTACAAAATATGATTGCATTTTTGTAAAACGTAAAGGTAGATGGGAACGTACTAAAGAGCATTTTGAAGATGAGAACGATTACTTAAATTTTGTACGTTATTGTGTTTTAAAAAATCGTGGAAAAATTTCCAATGAAATTCCGATTGTAGTAGTAAGTGATAGAAAAAATAATTTGAGAATAGAAGCTGGAATAGAACCCGTAAATGTTGCTAATCCAAATTTAGTTATTCGTATCCATAGACCAAATGGGTTACAAGATTTAGAAGAATTGCTAATGACATCAGCAGAAATGATAGATATTGATATATATCGTTTTTTGGTACAAGCAATGATTGCTGGTTGCAATATTGTAATTAGTGGTAAAGGTGGAAGCGGAAAAACTACATTAATGCGAACGCTTATTAATCGCATTCCAGAATATTTATCAATTACTGCTAATGAAGAAACAGCGGAGCTATATAGCACCCACCCTAATTTAATTCAAAGAGAAATTTTAAAAAACAGAAATGAAGATAAAAATATTACTTTAGAAAAACTAACTGCACATTCTTTAGTAATGTCTAATGATGTTATTGTTATTGGAGAATTAAAAGGAGCTGAAGCTATGGTGTTTTTTGATGCTGTATCAACAGGTCATAGAGGTTATGCAACAGTGCATGCAGATAGTAGTGAAAGTACAATTGATAGATTAGTAACATTGATGAAGAGAGATGAAAAAGCACAAATGTATAGCAATGAATATTTAACTAAATTATTATCTATGTCATTAGATGTTGTAATTTATATGAATAATTTCAAGGTACAAGAAATTGCAGAAGTAATTTATAACAAAGAAACAGGAAAGATAGAATATAATCCATTATTTTGTTTTGAAGTAGAAAAAATAGAAAACGGAAAATCAATTGGTAAATTTAAAAAGCTAAATGAACCAATTGATTCAGTTAAACGAAAGATAGAAATTAATAAAGAAGAAATAGAGAGGTGTATGGCATGACAATTTTATTATTTTTATCTTTAGCATTTCTTTCTTATGCAATAGCCAAAAAAATAATAGATAAAAATGTTTTTCATAAAATTAATCAATATTTATTAGAAAAAGACGAAAAGTATTATGAAGAACTCTTGAAGTATTATGAAAAAAATAAAAAAGTAAAATTAACTACAAAATTAAATTTATTTCATCGTATTCATGTTCTAATAGATAGAACTTCATGGAAAAGGAGTATTATTTTAAATCCAATTACTTTAATTATATTTAGCATAGCTTGTCTTGTGGGTAGTTATAGCATAATAAAAAACATATTGGAAATTCCGTTCTTGTCATTTTTAGTTTCGCTTCCATCTGTTGCTTTTCCATTTTTATTCCTTTCTTTTGTTGCGAATTATCAAGAAGAAAAAATAGAAAAGATTTTGCTTAATTTTCTATTACAGTTAAAAAATTACACAAAGATTAATAACGATATTATATATGCTTTTCAAGAAGTGAAGGTTATGGAGCCATTAAAATCATATATTGATAAATTTTTGCTAGAAGTTCATAGCGGTGTACGTATTGAAACTGCTATGGAACATTTAAAAGAAAAAATACATATTCAAAGTTTTAGAACATTACTTAACCATATGCAACATTGTTATCTATATGGTGGAAATTTCAGTGAATTGATTGATAAGAATTATGAAAGTATTGCAGAAATGCAAAAAGAAAAAGCTAAAAGAGTACAAGAAACTAGAGGAGCTAGACTGGTATTAATTATTTTAATAATTCTTGATTTGTTTGTATATTTCACATTTATTAATAACAATTATGAAAATTATAAAATTATGAGAGATAGCTTATTTGGAAACGTCATTTTGTATTGGAATTTTATTAGTATGTGGCTATTGATTATGCTATCTTACCATGTAAAAAAATTAGATTATTAAGGAGGTAAAAATATGTCTGAAGCAATATCATTAGATTTAGATTTGGGAAAAAATAATCTTTTGGAAATGACAAAAGAGAATGAAAATCTTGTTTCAGGAGTATCAGATGCGTTTTCAAAAGCTGTGAACAAAGGAATTGATCTTGTAGAATTGCCAGAAGATTACAAAAAAGTAGTGACTACCGAAGTGAAAAAAACTGATTGGAAAGAAGCGGGTTCAAAAGTTATAGAAGGCGCCTTAAGAATTGGAGCTAAAGCAATAGGAATTAATTCAAAAAGTTTTGATAGCCTAAAAACTGCATTTGAAGCTTTAAAGGCAGGTAACTTCAAAGAAGGTTTATCATCAGTATTAGACTCTGGCATTGAAGTTTTGTCAGGTATCCCCAAAGAAGCGAAAGATTTAATCAAATCTGGAAAAGATATTATTTTAGGAACTAACCTAGAAAATGAACTAAAAACTGTTATGGTGAAACAGAAAAATACAATCGATCGTTTAGATAAGAAATGTGATAAATTTGATGAAGCATTGAAGAAAAATGATGAAAAAGAAATGAAAAAACAAGTACGATTAATTAAAAACGATTTGGAAAAAGTTATGATTATAGAAAATACAATTAGTCGTGCAAAAAGCACTGTTAATCAATATGAATTAATGCAACTTAAAGGCACAAAACTTACACCACAAGAAAAAGAAATTTGTGCCAAAATCTAAATATATAATAATTAAAAATCAAAAATAAAATATTTTAATTCTTGTCAATTTTCAGTCAAAAAAAACGGTCATTTACATGACCGAATAAGAGGAATTTAATTATTTGAATAGTAGGAAGGTGCCTACATATCCAATTGCAAAAGCGAAAGAAAATAATGAAACGCAAACAGCAGTAATTGTAGCAATTTTAGTATATTTTTTTGTTAATGCTACTTGTCTAATCTCTAGAGCCTTATCTTGTGGAATTGTTCTATTCTTGTCCATAATTTCCTCCCCTTTTAGTATTATCACTTGTTTTTATTTGTAACCAACAAATTCATTATACTATAGTTTACATAATTTGTCAATAAAAAATACAAATTTATGAAAAATAATTTGGAAAAGTAAAAACATCAAAATGAAAACATTCAAAAAGTAAAAATGCATAGCGATATGAGAAATAATAATATTTTTACCACAATAGTGATAAAAGCAGCAATGAAAATATACAAAACAACTTATATAATTTGTTGTGGTGATAGAATGTAGCGGCGGCCAGTGGCCGCCATGACATTCAATAACGTCCTCAAACTTTCGTCGAAGTTCTTAATGTACAGAAGACAGAAAAAATATTGCAAAAAAGACAAAAAAGAATTATAATTAAGAAAGGAAGTAATTTATGAAACAAAAAACAAAACAAACAGAAGAATATATTTTAACACCAAAAAACGACGTGATTTTTCGTATGTTATTTGGAAAGAAAGGCAATGAGAATATACTAAAAGATTTCTTAGAGGGAATATTAGAACGAGAAATTAAAAGTGTAGAAATTGGAAAAGATACAATTTTATTGCCAGATATTATAGGTGAAAAAACAGGAATACTAGATATAAGAGCTTCATTAGAAGATGGTACAAAAATTGATATAGAAATGCAAAATATCAATAGTGGAAATATCGAAAAAAGAATGACATATTATTTAAGTAAATTATATACGAAAGATTTAAAGAAAGGACAAGATTATAGTGAATTAAATCAAGTAATAGGAATAGCAATTTTAGACTTTAATTATTTTAAAAATATAAAAGAACATCATACAGTATGGAAAATGACAGAACAAAAATACAAAAAAGAAATGATAGAAGAACAAGAAATGCATTTTATAGAATTACCAAAATTTTTAAAAAGCGAAATAAATGTAAAAAGGAAATTAGACCAATGGTTATTATTTTTAGACCAAAGTAAAAAGGAGTTGGTAAATATGGCGAAGAAAGAGAATAATAAGGTAGAGGAAGCCAGTGCAGAATATGAATATTTAACAGGAGAAGAAGAAATAGAAAGACTAGCATTTTTAAGAATGAAATACGAGCTCGACCACAATAGTGGCATGTCATATGCCAAAAAACAAGGTGAAGAAATAGGCATGAAACGTGGAATGAAAGTAGGTAAAGAAGAAGGAATGAAAGTTGGTAGAGAAGAGGGAATGAAAGAAGGAATGAGAGCGGGAATTCTCAAAACAGCTCGTGAAATGAAGAAAGAAGGAATAGATATTTCTTTAATTATGAAAATAACAGGTATATCAGAAGAAGAAATCAAAAAATTATAAAAATGTAGTGAAAAGAGAATTTGTAAAAAATTAGTGAATAATCAATTTGTGACTTCATAAATGTATAACAAAAAATAGAGAATAGTTATTGTAATAGCATATTGTCAAAAAATACACACGACTATTCACTATTAGCCAAAGTTTTAGAATGTTCACAATTTCTTTAAAATTTTTCTCTTGCTATTTTATATTGTTATTGATAGAATAATCTCATAAAAGAAAAGAAGGAGATAGAAAGATGCAAATGGAAAACGCTGAAACCGTTGAGGC